>NZ_LZJE01000193.1:0-1941 GCF_001666865.1 Mycobacterium sp. E136 | reverse complement strand
GTGCGTCCCGACGCGCCGCCGTTCCTGGTGGTGCACGGCTCCGGTGACAGCGTCATCCCGGTGGCGCAGGCCCGCGCGTTCGTGGAGCGGTTGCGCACGGTGTCGCGATCGGCGGTCAGCTACATCGAACTGCCCGGCGCCGGGCATGCCTTCGACATGACCGATGGCGCCCGAACCGGATCGGCCGCCACGGCAATCGGATTGTTCCTGAACCAGATTCATCGAAACCGGACGCTGGTCGGGGCCAAAGAGGTTATATAGGCACCTCCGAAGGGAGGGGGTGGCGACGTGAAGAGGCTCAGCGGCTGGGACGCGATCCTGCTGTACACCGAAACGCCGACGGTGCACATGCACACGCTCAAGTTGGCGGTGATCGACCTATCCGAATTGGGTGACCGCGCCTTCGGTATCGACGAGTTCCGTCAGGTCATCCACGGGCGTCTCCACAAGCTCGATCCGTTCCGCTACGAACTCGTCGACATCCCGTTCAAGTTCCACCACCCGATGTGGCGGGAGAACTGCGAGGTCGACCTCGAGTATCACGTGCGGCCGTGGCGGGTGGACAGTCCCGGCGGGCGCCGACAACTCGACGAAGCCATCGGCCAGATCGCCAGCACACCGCTGGACCGGAGCAGGCCGCTGTGGGAGATGTACTTCATCGAGGGGTTGGCCAACGGACGGATCGCGGTGCTCGGCAAGATCCACCATGCACTCGCCGACGGGGTCGCGTCGGCGAACCTGCTGGCCCGCGGGATGGACCTGCAGAAGGGTCCGCAAGCCGAACGCGATTCGTACGCAACCGATCCGCCACCCGGCAGGTCGGAGTTGGTGCGGACCGCGTTCGCCGATCACATGCGCCAGATCGGTCGGCTCCCCGGCGTCATGCGCTACACCGCACAAGGCATTCAGCGAGTACGCAAGAGCGCGAAGAAGCTCTCACCCGAACTCACCCGGCCGTTCACTCCGCCGCCGTCATTCATGAACCACCGTGTCGATGCGCAACGCAAGTTCGCCACCGCCACCCTGGCGCTCGCCGACGTCAAGGAGACGGCCAAGCACCTGGGCGTCACGATCAACGACATGGTGCTGGCGATCTCGGCGGGTGCGCTGCGTGAGTTGTCCCTGAAGTACGACGGGCGTGCTGACCATCCGCTGTTGGCCTCCGTTCCAGTGAGTTTCGACTTCTCCCCCGACCGGATCTCGGGCAACTACTTCACCGGCGTCATGATGACCGTTCCCATCCAACTCGACGATCCGGTGGAGCGGGTTCGGGCGGTGCACGAGGCCGCGGTCGAGGCCAAGGAGACCCACCACCTGATGGGGCCCGAACTCGTGAGCCGGTGGTCGGCGTATTTCCCGCCGCGGGCCGCCGAGCGGCTGTTCCATTGGCTGGCCGAAAAGGACGGCCAGAACAAGGTCTTGAACCTGCCGATCTCCAACGTGCCCGGGCCCCGTCAACCGGGCCGGGTCGGAGGAGCCCTGGTCACCGAGATCTACTCCGTCGGTCCGCTCACCACCGGCAGCGGCTTGAACATCACGGTGTGGAGCTACGTCGACCAGCTCAACATCTCGGTGCTCTCCGACGGCGCCACCCTGGACGACCCGCACGAGTTGACCGACGCGATGATCGAGGCGTTCATCGAAATCCGCGCCGCGGCAGGGCTTTCCACCGAGCTGACGGTGGTCGAGTCGGCTATGGCGCAGTAGCTTCGCGCTACGCCTCGGCCGACTTCGCGTACGGCAAATCATCCCTCGACGCCTGGCGCTGGACGTGAACCCACGACAGGAACCGCTCGACCGCCTGCGCGGTGTAGTGCGCGCGCGGCGACCCGTAGAAGTCGAATGCGTGCTGGGCGTGCGGGATCTCGGCGTACGCCACCGTCGACGTCGACACCTCGCGCAGCGCCTCGACGAAGTCGCGGCCCTCCTGCACCGGGATGA
>NZ_LZJE01000192.1:0-10047 GCF_001666865.1 Mycobacterium sp. E136 | reverse complement strand
AGGACTGGAAGCGTTGGCTGCGCTGGCGCGTCATCCACGCCCACGCCTTCCTGCTGACCGACGACCTGGTCGCCCAGGACTTCGCGTTCTACGGCCGGCGACTCTCGGGCACCGAGCAGATCCGTGACCGGTGGAAGCGCGCCGTGTCGGTGGTGGAGAGCCTGCTGGGCGACGCGGTCGGAAAGCTCTACGTACAGCGGCATTTCCCGCCGCACGCCAAGGAGCGGATGGACGAACTCGTCGACAACATTCGCGAGGCGTACCGCGTCAGCATCAACTCCCTGGACTGGATGACGCCGCAGACGCGGGAGAAGGCGCTGGCCAAGCTCGACAAGTTCACGCCCAAGATCGGATATCCGGCGAAGTGGCGTGACTATTCGGGCCTCGTCATCGAGCGCGACGACCTCTACGGCAACTACCGCCGCGGCTACGCGTTCGAGTACGACCGGGAACTGCGCAAGCTCGGCGGGCCCGTCGACCGCGACGAATGGTTCATGACGCCGCAGACGGTCAACGCCTACTACAACCCGGGCATGAACGAGATCGTCTTCCCCGCCGCGATCCTGCAGCCGCCCTTCTTCGACGCCGACGCCGACGACGCCGCCAACTACGGCGGGATCGGCGCGGTCATCGGCCACGAGATCGGGCACGGCTTCGATGATCAGGGCGCGAAGTACGACGGTGACGGCAATTTGGTCGACTGGTGGACCGACCAGGACCGCACCGAGTTCGGGTCGCGCACAAAGAAGTTGATCGAGCAGTACGACGAGTACGTCCCCCGGCAGTTGAGCAACGGACACCACGTGAACGGCGCCTTCACCGTCGGCGAGAACATCGGCGACCTCGGCGGTCTGTCGATCGCGCTGCTGGCGTACCGCCTGTCGCTCAAGGGTGAGCCCGCACCGGTGCTCGACGGGCTGACCGGCGAGCAGCGGGTCTTCTTCGGCTGGGCCCAGGTGTGGCGGACGAAATCCCGTGACGCCGAGGCCATCCGGCGGCTTGCGATCGACCCGCACTCACCGCCGGAGTTCCGGTGCAACGGCGTCATCCGCAACATGGACGCGTTCTACGAAGCGTTCGACGTGACCGAGAACGACGCGCTCTACCTCGACCCGGAACGACGGGTTCGTATCTGGAACTAGGGATTTCGGTGCGCTGACAGTCGCTCAGCGATCGTTAGCGCACCGAAATCGCTCAGAACATCTGCCAGTCGGACGCGCCGTCGGGCTGGTTGTAGGTGCCGACCGAGTTCTTGACAACGACGGCGTCACCGCTGCCGAAGTTGTCGAAGAACCACTGCGCGTTGGCGGGGCTGAGGTTGACGCAGCCGTGGCTGACGTTCTCCTCACCCTGTGAGCCGACCGACCACGGCGCGCTGTGCACGAAGGCGCCGCTGTTGTCGATGCGCACGGCGTCCTGCACTTTGACCTTGTAGCCGTTGGGCGAATCCACCGGCACGCCGTAGGTGGAGGAGTCCATCACGATGTCGGCGAACTTCTCCAGCACGTAGTAGGTGCCGTTCTTGGTCTCGTGACCCTGCTTGCCCATCGACACCGGGAACGTCTTCTCGAGCTCGCCGTTGCGGTGGACGTACATCTGCAGGGTGTCGTTGTCGATGGTGGCGACGAGCTGCTCGGGCACGGTGAAGCTGGACTTGGTGCCGGAGGCGTCGATGTTGACCGTCGTGCCCGCGGGCCAGAAGTCCTGCGGACGCCAGCGCACCTGGGTGTCACTGGTCCAGTAGAACCGGCCGGGCACCGGCGGGTTCGACGAGATATGGATCGCATCCTCGGCCATCTGACGGTTGGCGATCGGCCGCTGGAAGTTGATGTAGATCGGCTTGGCTGCGCCGACGATCGAACCGTTGCTCGGATTGAAGGACGGCGGCGCGAACACCGGGGAGCCGACGTACGGCGTCGGGTTCTGCCCGGGCGGGGTGCCCTCCGGGATCGGCTGCTGCTGAGCCAGCGGATTGGGCGGCGCGAAGAACGGGTTCGACGACGGCGGCGGAGGCGGTGTCTCGGCCGCCGGGGGCGGCCCGGGCGGGGCCGCGGGGGCCGCGAGCGGATCCGCAGGCGGAGGCGGCGGCAGGGCCGGCCCCGGTGGCGGTGCCGGCGCCAGGGCCGGATCGACCGGCGCCGGTGGCGGCGGGACAACGGGCTGAGCCAGAGCGGACGGGCTGGTGAGCACCATCCCGCCGACGACGCTCGCCGCCAAGACCGCAGTGAGCAGCCGACTGCGCTTTACCCTGCGCATACACAACCTCCCAGTCGCAGAACTTCAACCAGTGTGGCATAACGCCCGGGACACTCAGTGCCGCCTCGACGTGGGCAAACCCCTTATCGACACCCGTGACCTGCACTGTTCATCGGTTCAGGACGCTTACTGTTAACACCGCAGCCGCCGAACCGCCTTCGAGAGGACCGCCATGGTCGCCATTCCCGCCGGATACGAGTCCCTTCTGGAACGCCCGCTGTACGGACATCTGGCCACCGTCCGGCCGGACGGCACGCCACAGGTCAATCCGATGTGGTTCGCGTGGGACGGCGAGGTGCTGCGCTTCACCCAACACCACCAAACGCCAGAAATTCCGCAACATCGAGGGTCAGCCCGCGGTCGCGATGTCGGTCAGCGACCCGGAGAACCCGTACCGCTACCTCGAGGTCCGCGGCGTCGTCGAGGCCATCGAGCCCGATCCGACCGGCGCGTTCTACCTGCAGCTCAACGATCGCTACAGCGGCCCGTTGGCCGAACCGCCCGCCGACAAGGCCGACCGGGTGATCCTGATCGTGCGACCCACCGGCTACAGCAAGCAGTAGCCGACCGCCGGTCGGTGGCAGGCTGGTCGAATGATTGTGGCCTTCAGCGTGAGCCCGACGGGTGGCGACGACAGTGTCGGCGACGCGGTCGCCGAGGCGGTCAGGGTGGTCCGCGAATCCGGGCTTCCCAACGAGACGAACGCGATGTTCACCAACATCGAGGGCGACTGGGACGAGGTGATGGACGTCGTCAAGCGGGCGGTCGACGCGGTCGCTGCGGTGTCGCCACGGGTGAGCCTGGTACTCAAGGCCGATATCCGCCCCGGCCACACCGATCAGCTCACGGCGAAGGTCAAGCGGATCGAAGACGTCCTCGGGGGCTAGGACCGCACCAGGCGCGCGATCGCGGCGGACGCCTCGGCCAGCTTCGCGTCGGCCTGGTCACCGCCTTCGGTGACCGCCTGCGCCACGCAGTGCCCGAGATGCTCGTCGAGCAGACCGAGCGCGACCGACTGCAGCGCGCTGTTGACGGCGCTGATCTGAGTGAGCACGTCGATGCAGTACTTGTCGTCCTCGATCATCTTCGCGATGCCGCGAACCTGACCCTCGATTCGGCGCAGCCGCTTGGCGTAGTTGTCCTTCTGCTGCGAATACCCGTGCACCGCGGTCATTTTCAGCCCCTCAACATCTGATTCATCTGATCGATCTCGGCCTGCTGCGTGTCGACGATCGACTGGGCCAGCCGCTTGGCGTCGACGTTCTCGCCGTTGGCGAGCTCGGCGCGCGCCATCTCGATCGCGCCCTGGTGATGGCCGATCATCGACTGCAGCCACAGGGTGTCGAACTCCGGACCCGAGAGTGTCTTGAGCTTCGCCATGGTGGCGTCGTCGACCATGCCCTGCATCGCGCCGTGCCCGGAGCCGTGTCCGCCGTGCCCCTCCTGCCCGGTGCCCGCTTCGGGGTTCTCCTTCCACTGCACGAGCAGCACCTGCATGGTGCGGATCTCGGGCTCCTGGGCGTTGGCGATCTGCTGGGCGAGCGCCTTGAGCTCCGGGTTCGTGGAGCGGTCCGGAACCAGCGCCGACAGTTCGACGGCCTGCTCGTGATGCGGAATCATGTCAGTCGCGAACGCGACGTCGTCGGCGTTGAAGCCGGCCGGCTGACCGCTGATCGCGGGCTCGTCAGGGTGCTCGTGGTCGGTGTGACCATCCGACGCCGGGGTCGTGCATGAAGTGAGCAACACGGCGGTGGCGAGGGCGACCAGGACAGCGGAGAGGCGAGCGATCAGGGACGTCATGGGCTCGATGCTACCGCATACCCCACCGGGGTATAGATAACGGTTTGGCCGGGGCAAAACCCCGAAGGCATACTTGTTCGATGCCCTCAGAAACTCCCGACACCGAAGCCCGCCGTCGGGCCGAGCCCGATATCAAGCCCCGCAGTCGCGACGTCACCGACGGCCTGGAAAAGGCCGCAGCCCGCGGGATGCTGCGCGCGGTAGGCATGGAGGACGACGACTTCGCCAAACCGCAGATCGGCGTCGGCTCGTCGTGGAACGAGATCACGCCCTGCAACCTCTCACTGGACCGGTTGGCCAAGGCCGTCAAGGACGGCGTCCACGCCGCGGGCGGCTTCCCGATGGAGTTCGGAACCATCTCGGTGTCCGACGGCATCTCGATGGGCCACGAAGGCATGCACTTCTCGCTGGTGTCGCGCGAGGTGATCGCCGACAGCGTCGAGACGGTCATGCAGGCCGAACGCCTCGACGGCTCGGTGCTTCTCGCCGGATGCGACAAATCGCTGCCCGGCATGCTGATGGCCGCGGCGCGACTCGATCTCGCGAGCGTGTTTCTCTACGCCGGATCGATCCTGCCGGGCAAGGCCAAGCTGTCGGACGGCACCGAACGGGAGGTGACGATCATCGACGCGTTCGAGGCGGTCGGCGCATGTGCGCGCGGGCTGATGCCCCGCGAGGACGTCGACGCGATCGAACGGGCCATCTGCCCCGGCGAGGGCGCCTGCGGCGGCATGTACACCGCGAACACGATGGCCTCCGCCGCCGAGGCGCTGGGCATGTCGCTGCCGGGCAGTGCGGCGCCGCCGGCCACCGACCGCCGTCGCGACGGATTCGCGCGGCGCAGCGGCCAAGCCGTCGTCGACCTGCTGCGGCGCGGCATCACCGCCCGCGACATCCTCACCAAGGAGGCGTTCGAGAACGCGATCGCTGTGGTGATGGCGTTCGGCGGATCCACCAACGCCGTGCTGCACCTGCTGGCGATCGCCCACGAGGCCAACGTCAAACTGACACTCGAGGACTTCACCCGGGTGGGTGCCAAGGTGCCCCACCTCGCCGACGTCAAGCCGTTCGGTAAGCACGTCATGTACGACGTCGACCACATCGGCGGCGTCCCCGTCGTGATGAAGGCACTGCTGGATGCCGGCCTGCTGCACGGGGATTGCCTGACGGTAACCGGTGAGACCATGGCCGAGAACCTCCGCCACATCGCGCCGCCGGATCCCGACGGCAAGGTGCTGCGTGCGCTCAGCGACCCCATCCACCCGACGGGCGGCATCACGATCCTGCACGGGTCGCTGGCCCCCGAGGGCGCAGTGGTCAAGTCGGCGGGCTTCGACTCGGACATCTTCGAAGGCACCGCAAGGGTTTTCGAGCGTGAGCGGGCCGCGCTGGACGCTTTGGAGGACGGCACGATCCAGGCCGGCGACGTCGTGGTCATCCGCTACGAGGGACCCAAGGGTGGGCCCGGCATGCGGGAGATGCTGGCGATCACCGGCGCCATCAAGGGTGCGGGCCTGGGCAAGGATGTGCTGTTGATGACCGACGGCCGGTTTTCCGGCGGCACGACGGGCCTGTGCGTCGGACACATCGCGCCCGAAGCCGTCGACGGCGGCCCGATCGCATTCCTGCAGGACGGCGACCGCATCCGGCTCGACGTGGCGAACGGCACGCTCGACGTGTTGGTCGACCCGGCGGAATTCGACTCGCGCAAGGCCGGTTTCGAACCGCTGCCACCGCGCTACACCACCGGCGTGCTGGCGAAGTACACCAAGTTGGTCGGATCGGCGGCGGTCGGCGCGGTCTGCGGGTAGCGGCCTATTGAGGCGGTGGCGGGTCGGTCGGGGTCAGCGCGATGGGAAGCCAGTAGGTGCCGGGGCCCTGGCCGGGGCAGCCCGGCGCGGGCACCGTGAACGTCCGCTCGCCGGAGAAGCTGCCGTCGCCGTTGGGCCGAAGCCAGTCCGAGCGCTGCGTGGTGACGGTGCCACCGCTGCCGTCGGGGTTACAGTAGAAGGGGTATTCGCCCGCGGACTCCCAGCGGTCGCCGTTCCACCGGTATTCGAATTGCGCTGGCGCATCGGGGTCTTGCGAGATCTCCGTCTCGCGCAACCACTTGGCCAGGCAGCCGGTCGTATCGCAGTTGGTGGTGAACAGTCCCAGCTGTGTGGCCGGCGGCGCGAAGGCCGGCGCGCCGTTGAACGTCTGCCGCGAGTGATCGAGAAAGGCGTTGTAGTAGCCGTAGATCGGTGCCGGTTCGGGGCGGTCGGCCGTGGCCACGGGCGCCAACGTCACTGTGGTAGAGACGATGCCCGCGACGAGCGAGAGTGTCTTCATCTTCGAGAGCCCCTTCGTCCGGAGCC
The DNA here is from genome assembly GCF_001666865.1 of Mycobacterium sp. E136. Lineage (NCBI taxonomy): Bacteria > Bacillati > Actinomycetota > Actinomycetes > Mycobacteriales > Mycobacteriaceae > Mycobacterium > Mycobacterium sp. E136. Next base: position 3,634 of record NZ_LZJE01000192.1, on the reverse strand, counting down.
CTCGACGGCCGGAGAACCCTGGGCACTGGATAGCACAGTGCCGCGCCGGCCGTCGTCGAATCAGCGAGTCCGGGGTGCGCCGGCGAGCTGGGCGATGCGCGGCAGGGCGATCGCGCAGACCGGCAGGTACGCGGTCGCCCACCACGGCACGCCGAACACGATCCTCGAGCCGTCGCCCTCGGGGATCACCTCGTGGCGGGTCGCCCCGACACCGGCGACCTTCCACGCCCAGCAGCGGCGGGGACGGAACTCGGTGATGGTGAACGGCAATGGCACACCGACAGGTGTGAAGACCTTGCCCCGGGCTCCGAGATGCAGGGGTTCGGGGTCGTCGAGTTCGGCGCCCGACACGGTCGGTCCCCACTGCGGCCATGTGGACAGGTCGGTGATGACGTCCCAGACCGCTTCGGGAGACGCGTCGCTGCGTAACTCCACGGTCGGCATCCCACGCCGGAATCCGAAGTTCACCACTGGCTGATGCCCCGCCGCGGGGGCGGTTAAACGACGGCTACCGCGGCGGTGGCGGGTCGATGGGTGTCAGGTTGAACGTCAGCCAGTGGGTACCGGGCCCTTCGCCGGGGCACCCGGTCCCTTCGGTGACGAGCGTCCGCTCCCCGAAGAAGCTGCCGTCCGGGTTGGGGATCAGGTAGTCCGAGCGTGTCGCGTTCACGGCGCTGCGCGGGTCGCTCCGATCGCAGAAGTAGGGATACTCGCCGCTTGTCGACCACCGGTCGCCGGTCCACCGGTACTCGAACTGCAGTGGTGCGCCCGGATTGCGGGCGTGGTCGTCCTCGTTGTGCCAGCGCGCGACGCAGCCGTTCGCATCGCATTGGGTGGTCAGTTCGACGGGGAACGTGACAGGGTCCATCGGCGTCGGCCGGCCGTTGAACGTCTGCTTCGAGAAGTCGATGAAGACGTTGTACCACCCGTACAGCGGCGGTGGTTCGGCTCTTTCTGCGTGCGCGACAGGGACGAAGGCCAGGGCTGCGCCTGCTGCAAAGACCGCCACCGGCAACGATTTCGACATAGATCTGGTTAACACATCGACAGGTTCAGCGCCCGCCGAATCGCGCGTAAAGCTCGGGCAGGAAGGCGGCGAGATGGTTCATCTCCTGCGCACAGTGCACCATCAGGTCGCGGGGGTCGGGTAGCTGACGGGCGGCGACGGGTCGAACGACCCTGTCAGCCAACCGGTTTGCGTACCGCACGGCGACATGACGACCACCCATCCAGAAGCGCGAGCGCATCTCGGAGCCGTCGGGCGTCGCGCGAACCTGGTGGACCAGCCAGCCGACATCGACCGGGACATCGCTCGATCCGAGCCGCGCGCAGATCGCGACACCGTCGCTCAGTTCGCCCAGCCCCAGTTCCGACGGGTCCACGAACTGGATCGCCGGGCGGGTGAACGACGAGCCGAGGTACTCCTCCACGAGCGACGTCCGCCCGACGTACCCGGCTTCGCCGCCGCCGTCGCTCCAGTGGGCCGACACATGCGCGCGGGGGTGCCACAGCTTGTAACGGCGCGAGTCGCTGCCGTGCCACCCGAACCACCAATTCCACATGTCCGGGGTGACGCCGGGCATGTCGGTGCGAACCGAGACCTGGATACCGCCGTCGCGCAGGACGCCGTATCCGTTCTCGGTCTGCTGATATCCGTCGCCGCGCATCGCGACGATGTCGTCGAATGCGGACAGCGTCGGCTCGGCCTGGGGTCCGTGCTCCAGCGCCACAACGACATGCTCTGGTAGGGCGCCCATCTCGGGGTGGTAGAACCGCGCAAAATCGACGGAGAAGTCGTCATCGCGGTAGCCGAGGTAAGACTTCATGTCACACCCTGCCCATCCAGCTGTGGAATCGACCGTCGGGGTCGTACTGTGCGCGCACGCGATCGAGGCGGTTCATCGCGTCATCGGTGGCGAACCGGGCCGGACGCTGACCGAGGTTCTCGTCGGCAAGTTGGATGCCGGTCGCCAGATGTGCCATGTCCGCCATGTTCGACCGTGCCCAGTCGGAATAGCGGTCGTCGTCGGCGGCATCGCGCCAAACCGTGTACAGCGCAAGGTAGATGTCGTCCTCGAGGCTGTACGCCATGTCCTGACGGGCGGGCGACGGTCCCCAGTTCAGCCACAGGAAGTGCGACGGATGCGGCGGCAGCGTTTCGATGATGTGGCGGATACCGGGTAGCAGGTCGTCGGCGGGCGCCGACGTCCACATGTTGTCGGCGGCGTAGCGGTAACCGGTCGGATAGTTGCTCATCACCCCCTCGTACCAGCTCGCGAGATCGGCAGGCGCGTACGGGATCGCGACGATGGCCTGGTCGCGGACCCGACATGTGTCGAGCAATGCCAACGCTTCCGCCGCCTCGTCTTCCGAATCGGCGAACACCGGTGAGGCCATGACGATTCCGGGCTGATCGACCCCGGCGCCCGGCACGCTTCGCGACGCGACGATCTGCAACTCGACGCGACGGTCGACATCGGCGCTGATGGCCCGGGCCCAGGTGAAGATCTCGTCGGCGAGTTCGATGGGGTACACGTAGAGGCTGCTCCCGCAGACGGCGGGACGGGGATACAGCTTGAGATGAAACGCGGTCACCACGCCGAAGAAGCCCGGTCCCGACCCCCTTGCCGCCCAGTACAACTCGGGGTGGCTGTCGGGTCCGCAGTGGGTTCGCTCGCCGTCGGCGGTGACCACGTCGAGGCCGATGACGCTTTCGCACGCCGGACCGAGGATGCGACTGTTCCATCCGTATCCACCTTGCAGCAGGTACCCGCCGATGCACACGCCCTTGCAATGCCCGGCCGGAAAGAACAGGTTCTGGGCCTCGAGGTCCGCGGCCAGCAGGCTGCCGCCCTTGCCGGGCCCGACGATCGCGGTCATGCGGTCGGCGTCGATGGAGCAGTCGTCGAGGCGGCTGACGTCGAGCAGCAAGCCACCGTCGCGGACGTGGTTGCCCGCCCAGCTGTGCCCGCCCGAGCGCACGCCGATCTTGAGGTCGTGTGCGGCCGCATAGCGGACCGCGGCGACGACGTCGTCGACGGAAGCAGCCTGCACAACCACTTCGGGATAGCGGTCCGGGGTGCGCGCATTCCAGACGGTCGCGCGGCGAGCGGCGTCGTATCCGTCGTCGGAGCGGGTGAAGGAACGGCCAGATGGAAGCGACATCTGGGACCTCCTCGGTCCGTATACCGAATCTTTGTGAACCGGTATGCGGATCAATATAGTGAGGGCGTGACGCGGCCGGGCCGAAATGAACGAACCGATGGCATTCAGGTGCTGCGCCGGGCGGCGGCCGCCCTCGACGAGATCGCGGCGGCTCCCGGACAGCTGCGGCTGGTCGATCTGTGGGCGCGGCTGGGACTGGCCAAATCGACGGTGCGGCGGTTGCTCGTCGGGTTGGTGGAGGTCGGCTTCGCGGCGGTCGACGACCAGGGACGGTTCTCGCTCGGGGATCGTCTGCTCGGCCTCGGAAGTGCCGACGTCGCGGGGCTCGCGGCGTTGTTCCGGCCGACGCTCGAGCACCTAGCGGCCAGCACCGGGGAGACGGTCGATCTTTCGGTGTTGCGTGGCGGCGAGATGTTGTTCATCGACCAGGTGGAGTCGGCCCATCGACTGCGGGCGGTGTCGGCGGTCG
>NZ_LZJE01000191.1:0-904 GCF_001666865.1 Mycobacterium sp. E136 | reverse complement strand
GCGCGCCGCGCACCGCCACATAACCCTGCGTCACGAGATCCCCGATCAGCACCCGCGCCACGCCGAGCGGCAACGACAACTTCGCGGCGATCTCGGCGACCGACGGGTGATTGACGCCCATCGCCAGGATCTGCCCGCGCACGTCGTTGCCGCTCGGCGTGGCGCGGGTGCTGATCGGGGATCTCGTGACGCAGGGTTATGTGGCGGTGCGCGGCGCGCTGGGCGAGTCGAGCACCGTCGACGAGAGACGTGAGTTGATAGGAAGGACACTGCGTGGCCTCAAGGCACTCTGAGGAGCGCTCATCCGCAACAGGGTCTTCGCGCGAGCGCTCATCCGCAACGAAGATCGTCATCTCCGGCGGCTTCGGCGCCGGCAAGACGACGTTCGTCGGCGCGGTCTCCGAGATCATGCCGCTGCGGACCGAGGCCCTGGTCACTACTGCGTCGGCGGGCGTCGACGGCCTGGAGGCCACACCGCAGAAGAACACCACGACGGTCGCGATGGACTTCGGCCGCATCACCTTGGCCGACGACCTGGTGTTGTACCTGTTCGGCACGCCCGGGCAGCGTCGGTTCTGGTTCATGTGGGACGACCTCGTCAGCGGGGCGATCGGGGCGATCGTGCTGGTCGACGTGCGTCGCCTGCAGGACAGCTTCGCCGCGGTCGACTTCTTTGAGGCGCGTGAACTGCCGTTCCTGATCGCGATCAACCAATTCGACGGTGCGCCAAGGCATCCGGTGTCAGCCGTGCGTAAGGCGCTGGCGTTGGCCGAGCACATCCCGGTGATCACCGTCGACGCGCGCGACCGTCAGTCCGCCAAGGCCGCGTTGATCGCGATCAGGAACGGCAGTTCACGCGCCTCAAAGAAGTCGACCGCGGCGAAGCTGTCCTGCAGGCGACGCA
>NZ_LZJE01000190.1:0-7272 GCF_001666865.1 Mycobacterium sp. E136 | reverse complement strand
CGGCCAGCAGCGCCGACGACAGCTTCGACGCCATCCCGCCGGTGCCCAGATGGCTTCCCCTGCCGGCAACCACGCCGTCGAGGTCGTCGGGTCCCGAGACCTCGGAGATGAAGCGCGCGTTACCTTTTCGCGGGTCCGAGTCGTAGAGCCCGTCGATGTCGGACAGCAGGATCAGCGCGTCGGCGCCGACCAGGTGAGCGACCAGCGCCGAGAGCCGGTCGTTGTCGCCGAACCGGATCTCGTTGGTGGCCACGGTGTCGTTCTCGTTGACGATCGCGACCGCGTGCAGCGCCCGCAGCCGGTCGAGCGTGCGCTGCGCGTTGGTGTGCTGCACCCGCATCGAGATGTCGTGCGCGGTCAACAGCACCTGGCCGACGGTGCGGTCGTAGTTCGCGAACGCCGCGCTCCACGCGTTGACCAGCGCCACCTGCCCGACGCTGGCGGCGGCCTGTTTGGTGGCCAGGTCGGTGGGGCGTCTGTTCAGCCGCAGCGGTTCGATGCCCGCCGCGATCGCACCCGAGGAGACGATGACCACGTCGGAACCGGCCCGCATCCGTCCCTCGATGGCCTCGACCAGTACCGCGAGCCTGCTGGCGTCGAACACCCCGGACGGTGTGGTCAGCGCGGTGGTGCCGATCTTGACGACGACGCTGCGCGCGGTGCGGATCGCGTCGCGGTGCGGGGACTCGGCGGCGCGCGGCGAGGCCGTCACGACTCACCGCCGGGGCGCCGCCGTTCCCGCCGGGCGGCCTTGCGTTCGGCGGCCCCTACGCGTTCGGTCTGTTCCAGGCGTTGGTCGGTGCCGCGGCCCGACATCGGCACGTCGACCCCGGCAGGCGTCTGCGGCTCCCAGTCGAACGTGACCTCGCCGATGGTGACCGCGCAGCCGGGCCGCGCGCCCAGCTTCAACAGCTCGTCCTCGACGCCCAGGCGCGCCAACCGATCGCCGAGGTAGCCAACCGCCTCGTCGTTGTCGAAATCGGTTTGGGCGACCCATCGTTCGGGCCGGATTCCGTGCACGACGAAGCCGCCGTGTCCGTCCGGTTCGACGGTGAAACCGCTCTCGTCGACGGGGATGGGCCGGATGACGGGCCGTCGCGGCACCACCGGAGGTTGCGCTTCGCGATAGGCCGACACCATCTCCCACAGCGCGAACGTCAACTGGCGCAACCCTTCCCGGGTCACGGTCGACACCTCGAAGACCGGCCAGCCGTACCGGCGGGCCACCTCCTCGCGGACGAAGTCGGCGAGTTCGCGTGCGTCGGGCACGTCGATCTTGTTGAGCACCACCGCACGCGGTCGTTCGGCGAGGTCACCCAGCGTCGAGTCACCCTGCAGCGTCGGGGTGTACGCGGCGAGTTCGGCTTCCAGCGCGTCGATGTCGGAGACGGGGTCGCGCCCGGGTTCCATCGTCGCGCAGTCGACGACGTGCACCAGCACCGCGCAGCGTTCGATGTGGCGCAGGAAGTCCAGCCCCAGCCCGCGCCCCTGCGATGCGCCGGGGATCAGGCCGGGCACGTCGGCGACGGTGAAGGTGTTCCCGCCTGCGGACACCACGCCGAGGTTGGGCGCCAGCGTCGTGAACGGATAGTCGGCGATCTTCGGTTTGGCCGCCGAGATCACCGAGACCAGAGAGGACTTGCCCGCGGACGGGAAGCCGACGAGGCCGACGTCGGCGACGGTCTTGAGTTCCAGGGTCAGGTGCGCACCTGACCCTTCTCGCCGAGCAGCGCGAAGCCCGGCGCCTTGCGGGCGCGCGACGCCAGCGCCGCGTTGCCCAGGCCGCCGCGGCCGCCGGCGGCCGCCTCGAAGCGGGTGCCGGCTCCGACGAGGTCGGCGAGCAGGTGGCCATCCTCGTCGAGCACGACGGTGCCGTCGGGAACCTTCACCTCGAGATCCGCGCCCGCGGCGCCGTCCCGGTTGCCACCCGCGCCCTGTTTTCCGGACGGTGCGACGACGTGCGGGTGGAAGTGGAAGTCAAGCAGCGTGTGGACCTGCGGGTCGACGACCAGGACCACGCTGCCGCCGCGCCCGCCGTTGCCGCCGTCGGGGCCGCCGAGGGGCTTGAATTTCTCGCGATGGACCGACGCGCAGCCGTTTCCGCCGTTGCCGGCCCGCGCGTGAATCACCACGCGGTCGACGAAGCGAGGCATCGGACCTTCCTTTCCGTGACGATGTGAGCTACTGCCAGCTTCAGCCGGGAAGTCGCAGCAGCATCACATTCGCGGCAGGAAGTCAGGCCTCCTGCGGCGCCGGTCGCACGACGCTGACGGTCTTGCGGCCGCGCTTGGTGCCGAACTCGACGGCGCCGGGGGCCGTGGCGAACAGGGTGTCGTCGCCACCACGGCCGACGTTGACACCGGGATGGAAGTGAGTGCCGCGCTGGCGGACCAGGATCTCGCCGGCCTTGACGATCTGGCCGCCGAACCGCTTGACGCCGAGCCGCTGTGCGGCTGAATCGCGACCGTTGCGCGAGCTGGAAGCGCCCTTCTTGTGTGCCATGTCTGTGGTTCCTCTACTTGATCCCGGTGACCTTGAGGACGGTCAGCTGCTGACGATGACCCTGCCGCTTGTGGTAGCCGGTCTTGTTCTTGAACTTGTGGATGCGGATCTTGGGGCCCTTGGTGTGCTCCAGGATCTCGCCGGTGACGGCGACCTTCTCCAGCGACTTGGCGTCGGAGGTCACCTTCGAACCGTCGACGACGAGGGCCACGGGCAACGAGACGCTGGCGCCGGGCTCGGAATCGAGCTTCTCGACCTTCACCACGTCGCCGACCGCGACCTTGTACTGCTTGCCGCCGGTCTTGACGATTGCGTACGTGACCTTTTCGGCTGCCATCGCCTTGCTACTCCTACGTCGTTCACTGGGCGCGCGCGACTTGCCGCTGCGCTGGTCTGGGTTTCCGGATCTCGGAGTGTCGCCGACTCCACTTGGTCCAAAGCCTGGCGACAACTGCTCAAGGCTACTTGAGCCGCGGCATGAGGGTCAAATCACCGCAGGTCACGGCTCGTCGGCGCCCGACCAGCAGGTCAGCCGTCATGGCTCGGTGGCCCCGCGGGCCGGGCGGCCGCGCGGCGCCGGTGCCGCCCTCCCGAGGCGGTCGCTGTCGGCGCAACCCCGCGGACGTCGTATCCGGGATCGTCGGAGTCGTCGTCGGAGTCGTCGTCCTCGGAATCGTCCTCAGAGTCGTCGTCGGAGTCCTCGGAGTCCTCGGCGCCGATGACCTCGATGTCGTCGTCGATGTCGTCCTCGTCGTCGTCGGAGTCCAGGTCGATCTCGTCCTCGTCGGAGTCGTCCTCGTCGTCGGAGTCGTCCTCGTCGTCGGAGTCGTCCTCGTCGTCGGAATCATCGAAGTCCTCGTCCTCGAGGTCCTCGATGTCGTCCTCGCCGGACTCGATCACCGCGGTGCGGATGGCTCCCGAAATAGCTTCCGCATCGGTCTCGGCGACCTCCTCGGGCTTCTGCTCGCGGGTCTCGTCGGTGTCGTCCTCGTCGTCGCCCTCGTGCCGGCCGTTGGCGGCCGCCATCGCCTTGAACATCGGATGCTCGCCGGCGGGATGCGGCGGGACCTTGGCCACGGCGACGTCGTCGGACTTGCCGCCGCGTTTGCCGCGCTTACCTCGCCGCCCGCCGCCGCCGCCGTCCGATTTGCGCCCGCTGCTCGACGTCGAGTCCACCGGATCGCCGTGCAGCACGATTCCCCGCCCGCCGCAGTGTGTGCACGCCGTCGAGAAGGCCTCCACCAGACCGGTGCCGAGCCGCTTGCGCGTCAACTGCACCAATCCCAGCGAGGTCACTTCAGAGACCTGGTGCCGGGTCCGGTCGCGGGCCAACGCCTCGGTCAGCCGGCGCAGCACCAGGTCGCGGTTGGACTCGAGCACCATGTCGATGAAGTCGATCACCACGATGCCGCCGATGTCGCGCAGCCGCAGTTGGCGCACGATCTCCTCGGCCGCCTCGAGGTTGTTGCGCGTGACGGTCTGCTCGAGGTTGCCGCCCGAGCCGGTGAACTTGCCGGTGTTGACGTCGATGACGGTCATGGCTTCGGTGCGGTCGATCACGAGAGTGCCGCCCGACGGCAGCCACACCTTGCGGTCCATCGCCTTGGTCAGCTGCTCGTCGATGCGGTGCACCGCGAACACGTCCGGGCCGTCAGACGACACCGGCTCGTACTTCGTCAAGCGTGGAAGAAGTTCCGGCGCAACCGAATTAACGTATTCGGTGATGGTGTTCCAGGCGTCTTCGCCGGAGACCGTGAGCCCGGTGAAGTCTTCGTTGAACAGGTCGCGAATCACTTTGACCAGCACGTCGGGCTCTTCGTAGAGCGCAACGGCCGCACCGGCCTTCTTCTCGGTGATCTCGGCGGCCTTGGCCTCGATCTCGCTCCACCGCTTGGCGAGGCGTTCGACGTCGGTGCGGATGTCTTCTTCCTTCACGCCCTCGGAAGCGGTCCGGATGATCACGCCCGCGTCGGGCGGCACGACCTCGCGCAGGATCTCCTTGAGGCGCTGGCGTTCGGTGTCGGGCAGCTTGCGGCTGATCCCGGTCGACGAGGCGCCCGGCACGTAGACCAGGTAGCGGCCCGCCAGCGAGACCTGTGTGGTCAGTCGGGCGCCCTTGTGCCCGACGGGGTCCTTGCTGACCTGGACGACGACGTAGTCGCCCGGCTTGAGGGCCTGCTCGATCTTCCGGTTTGCACCGCCGAGTCCGGCGGCTTCCCAGTTCACCTCGCCGGCATAGAGCACGCCGTTGCGTCCGCGGCCGATGTCGACGAAGGCCGCCTCCATCGACGGCAGCACGTTCTGCACGATGCCGAGGTAGATGTTGCCGACCAGGGAGGCCGACGCCGCCGACGTCACGAAGTGCTCCACGACCACGCCGTCCTCGAGCACCGCGATCTGCGTGTAGCGGGCGCCCTCGTGGGGTGGTTCGGTGCGGACCTTGTCGCGGACGACCATCATCCGCTCGACGGCTTCGCGCCTGGCCAGGAATTCGGCCTCGCTCAGGATCGGGGGCCGACGCCTGCCCGCGTCGCGGCCGTCGCGCCTGCGTTGCCGCTTGGCCTCCAGGCGGGTGGAGCCACTGATGCCCTGGATCTCGCCGTCACCGCTCGAGGACGACTTGTCGCCCCGGGCGGATTTCCGTGGTTCGCGCTCGTGGACGACGGTGTTGGGCGGGTCGTCGGGCGAGGTGGCGTCGCCGTCGTCTCCGGAGCCGGACTTGCGGCGACGGCGGCGGCGCCGACGGCGGGTCGCGCCCTCGGAGCCGGTGTTCTCGTCGTCGCCGTTGTCGTCGTCGGAGTCGTCCGAGTCGTCGCCGTCCTGGTCTGCGCCCGAGGAGCCGTTCTGGTTGGTGTCCCCGTCGGATTCGCCGTCGTCACCGTTTTGCTCGCCGCGTCCGCGGCCCCGTCCACGCCGGCCGCGGCGGCGACGGCGACCGGAAGGCCGCTCGGACTGGTCGTCCTCGCTGTCGGGCCCCTCGTCGTCGTCATCGTCGTCGTCGTCATCGTCATCGTCGGTGTCGTACTCGAACTTGACGGGCTGCGGCGCCACGAACAGCGGCATGTACTCGGCGCGCTGCGGGGTCTCCTCCGCGGGGGTCTCCAGGATCAGCCGGGACTCCGGCTCGTCACCGTCCTCGGTCGCGGAGTCGTCCGCCGGTTCGGGCGCCTGCGCCGAGGGTTCGGGCGCCTGCGGCGCACCGGCACCGTCGGCGAGCGCTTCGCGTACCCGCTGCGCCTCGTCCTCCTCGACGGTGGACTCCGCGGTGCGCGGTCGACCGTCGAGTTCGGTCAGCGCTTCGAGGACCCGCTCGCTGGTGGTGCCGAGCACCTGGGCAAGCGAATCGACTCTCAACGTCTCCGGCTGAGAGTCCTGCGCTTCTCGCGTGTCTTCAGAAAGGTCTTCGGTTGGGGCATCTTCGGCCACGTAGTCTCCTTAAGCCCCCGGGCGCGTCGTTTCTGACGCGGCCACGCGAGGGCTTCCGCTATGGACCCGGGTAACTTTCGCCCGAGCTTGTTGTGGTCTCGCTCCGAGCGGTCCACAGGGGACCATCCCGGTGCCGGTCTGAATGATGGCTGGACGGTCGGCGCCGCATCACGCGTGGCGATGGTCGCGCACGTCTAAGTCTTCATTCGGGCTTCCGACCCCGGTTTGGCGGCCGGCAACCCGAGTCGAGTATCCCACATCACGACGCCCCGCCTGACCAGGCTGGGCGAGACGGGTGCAGAAACCGGCTACTTGTTGGGGAACCAGAGATCGATCTCGCGGGCGGCGGACTCCGGCGAATCCGAGCCGTGCACCAGGTTGTCCTGGGTGATCAGGGCCAGGTCACCGCGGATGGTGCCCGGTGTCGCCTTCTCCACGGGATCGGTTCCGCCGGCGATCTGGCGGAACGCGGCGATGGCCCGGGGCCCCTCCACGATCGCCGCAACGACGGGGCCGGAGGTGATGAACGCGAGCAGCGAGTCGAAGAACGGCTTGCCGTCGTGCTCCGCATAGTGCTTGCGCGCCAGCTCGTCGCTGACGGTCACCAGTTCCAGGGCCGCGATGGTCAGGCCTTTGCGTTCGATCCGGGCCAGGATCTCGCCGACTAGACGCCGCTTGACGCCGTCGGGCTTGACCAACACGAGGGTGCGTTCAATCGGCTCAGTCACGGCGCACAGAATAGCCGCCGCGCTCGACTACTCCGGCGGACGCTGCTGACCAGGCAGAAGTCCCCGCTTCTGCCTGCGAAGGACCTCGGCGCGCAGCCGGGCGATGAGCAGCCACACGACCAGGAAGATCACGCCGACGAACGCGATCGCGCCGTCGAGGACGACACCGGCGATCAGGACCAGCTGGATGCCGACGTTCACCCAGATCGCCCACGATCTGCCCTGCACCCCAGCCAGGAGTACCAGGACCACCGCCATGCCGATCAGAAAGCCGCCGGTGGCCGTGGTCAGACCACCGCCGAGGTTCGCCACCACCGGCAGCGCCAGCAGCACGACGATGGCCTCGAGGATGAGCGTGCCGGCCATGACCCCGCGGAAGCTCTTCCACGGGTCCGGCTGCTGCGCAGGCGCGGTCATTGCGGATCCTTCCCGAACAGCGTGCGCGCCGCTCCGGCGGTGACGACGGAGCCGGTGATCACGATTCCGGCGCCGCCGAGCAGTTCGCCTTCGATGGCCGATTCCTCGACGATCGCGGTGGCGGTCTCGATCGCGTCGGGCAGCGTAGCGGCCGTGACCACGCGTTCGGGCCCGAACTTCTGCTCGGCGAGCAGCGCCA
>NZ_LZJE01000189.1:0-28196 GCF_001666865.1 Mycobacterium sp. E136 | reverse complement strand
TGACCTGCCTGACGAACGGAACCAGCCGATCCGATGGAGGTTCGAGATGCTCCTCATCGTCCGTGTTGCGGCCGCGCTGGCGACTCTCGGAGTTGTCCTGGCGGCACCCGCCGCAGCGTCGGAGGACGAATACCTGCGCGAGCTGCAACCCCGGTACGCGTTCCTGACTGCGGAGGAGTTGCTCACAGAGGGGCAACGGGCCTGCGCGGCCATCAGCTCCGGCGTGCTGGCACCGGACGCCGTCAAGATGGTCAGCGCGGACCTCGGCATCTCGACCGGCGCGGCGATGGACATCGTCAGCCGCGCCAACCTCCAGCTCTGCTGACGCGACGATCCGGATGGATCACCGCACCAAGGTGGGCCAACCCGAACAGCGACTGCGATTCACGGTCCGCCAGAACGGAATTGATCGGACCCAGCATCGACGGCACCGATGTTTTGTCGCACGCTCGGGTCTGCGCGTTCCGCCCGGCGGCGGGTAGTCACTGCCGGGTGCGCGTCAGCGGAAGCGGATGTGCATCGTCGCCAGGCCGAAGATCTTCTTGCCGGCCGATTTCGCCGCCACCACGATGACGCCCGAGCGGGTCTCGGGGTCCAGCGACTTGATCCTGCCGCTGAACTCGATGTCGGCGCCCTCCTCGGCGGAGACGATCGCGGGTGCGGAGAGCCGCACCGCGTACCGCGTCACCGCGCCCGGGTCGCCCGACCAGGCGGAGACGAACCCGGCGCCGAGCCCCATGGTGAGCATGCCGTGGGCGATCACGTCCGGGAGCCCGGCCAGCTTGGCGATGTCCTCGTCCCAGTGGATCGGATTTGCGTCACCGGCGACGCCTGCGTAGTTGACCAGGTCGCCGCGGGACAATCGCGTGTGGCGCACCGGCAGCTCGTCACCGACCTTCAGCTCGTCGAACGACGGCGTCCCAGGTGCGCGGGTCAGCCCACCGTCGGCGATCCGGAACTCGCCCTCGGGCCGCACGGACCTCTCGTAACTGCTGTCGGCCTCGCTTACGGCAAGGATGTCCACGTCGTGCATCATCTTGGCGTGTACGGCGGTCTTGATCGCCGGATCGAGGTCTTCGCTGGTCAGACCCACGACGGTGGTGTGCAGTGTGTGTACCCGCTCGCCGGCGGTGTCGGTGAAGGTGTTGGTCACGGTGATCAGATCCCGGCCGGCGATCCTGCGCACCGAGGTCAACTCGACGTCGATGACCAGTTCGTCGCCGGCCACGATCGGGCGGTGCTGCTCGAAGACCTCCTCGGTCTGCAGGTAGGTGTCGTAACCGACCACGATTTGCTCGAACATGTGACGGTTGCACGACATAGCCGGGGCCGACGTGAACGTCAGCGGCGCGACCAGACCCGAATATCCCAGCTCAGCCGCGGCGGCGACGTCCCAATGCGTAGGTTGGTAGTCCTGCACCGCACGGGCGTATTCGCGGACCTTCTCGCGGCCGACCAGGTAGCTGTCGTCCATCTGGTACCAGTGGCCGACCCGCGCTTCGATCGCCGGCGTCTCTGGTGCTGCGGTCATAGATCTACTCAACTTTTCTGCCGGTTTGTCCGTAAGGCCGACCACAGCACACTAACCGGTGGTCAGCCCGTACTGCCCCCGACCATGGCGCTGGGCCCTACTCGCGGTGTCCTGTCAGTTTCATCCAGGGCTCTCAACCGAAGGGCATGAAGAGTCTCGAAAGCGTGTGCCCGCATTTCAGCGCACAGTCCTACGATGTCCGCATGCGGCGCCCGCCTTTCACCTCTACCGACGAACGCTGGGATCAACCGCCGAGGTGAGGCCCATCGTGTGGGGCACCCATCTCGATGTGGACGAGGAACTGTCAGGATTGCGGACCGCGGTCACCGCCCACCTGACCGCGCGATCGAAGATCGCCGACGCCCCGCAGCAATGGCGCGGGAGGACCGCCGGTCGCGTGGGGCGCATCGTCGAGGGGAAAGCGATTCGATGAGTACCGAGCGCGAGGAACCGGATTACCGCTTCACGTTGGCCAACGAGCGGACCTTCCTGGCGTGGATCCGGACGGCGCTGGCGTTGATCGCCGGTGGCATCGCCGTCGTCCAGTTCGTGCCGTCCTTCGGGATCCCGGGGGTGCGACACGGCCTCAGCGTGGCCTTGACCGCCAGCGGTGGTCTGCTGGCAGCGTTGGCCGTGCGGCGCTGGCAACAGGTTCCAATCCGCGATGCGCCGGGGCGAGGACCTACCGCCGACCCATGTTCCGCTGCTACTCGGCGGCGCGCTCTTCGTCGTCACCATGGTGGTCCTCGTTGTGCTGGTCGTCTGGCCGCCATCGGCGCAGTGAGATGCGCGGCCGTCTGACGAAAGGACCGGGGCTTCCGGCCGAGCGCACAGTGCTGTCCTGGGAGAGAAGCTCGTTCGGCTTCCTTGTTGTCGGAGCGCTGGTGCTGTTGCCGCGACACGGGTCTCTGGGTCCGGCGCGGGCCATGCTGGCAATCACCGCGATGCTGCTCGCACTTCTGGTCCTCGCCCTGGGCTACCGGCGGTCACGGCGGATCAGGAACAGCCAGATGGTGAACGGCCGGATGGTGACGTTCACTCCGCAGTTGGAAGTGTTGTTCATCGGCGCCGCCACAACCGGTTTCGCGGCAGCCGTGGTGGTCGTACTACTCCTGTACACGGTGTGACTCCCGGTAAGCCCGAAATATGCGGGGTCAGGCCAAGACCAGAAACAGCCTCTCCAACTCGGCTTCCGTCATCGGTCGGTGGCCATCCGAGGTCTGGCCGGCCAGGCACTCCCGTAAGCCGGTGACGAGGATCTTCAACCCGGCTTTTTCGAGCGCCCGTGTCACCGCAGCCAACTGGATCACGACGTCCCGGCAGTCCCGGCCTTGTTCGATCATCGAGATCACTCCGGCGAGCTGTCCCTGGGCCCGGCGCAGCCGGTTGAGCACCACGGCGACCGCATCCTCGTCAGCGGCTGCGGCGCAACGATTTTCGGGCGACGCGGTGCAGTCCGGGGCAGCATCGGCGGCGTTCATGCGAGGGCCCTGCGGGAGGCGGCCGCGCCGGTGAGGCGACGCAGAGGGCAATGGGCGTAACGCGTGCACGCGAGCGTCAGGCCACCCGCGATCGACGTGAGCGCCGCGGCCGCGATCCCGACGCTCAGGTGGATCTCCTGAGCCAGGATGACCGAGGACATCACGAGTACGAACCAGCCGAAGGCCTGCCGCAGCGCATCGGGGTTGACCATCGCGGTCAGCCGAGCGCCGATGAGTGCGCCCACCACGGCCGCGGCGGTCACCGCCGACGCGACCGTCCAGTCGATGGCAACGCTGGACAGATAGCCGCCGAGGCCCGCGAACGACTTCATCGCGATCACGACGAGCGAGGTGCCGACTGCCACAGGCATCGGCAAGCCGCCGAGCAAGGCGAGCGCGGGCACCACGAGGAAGCCGCCCCCGGCACCGACAAGGCCGGTCACCAACCCCACCACCAGGCCCTCCGCGATGATCTTCGGAATCGGCAGGTGGTGGTCGCCGCCGGTGTTCTCGACGTTCTTGCGGCCGCGCAGCATCGCGACGGCGGTGGCGACCATCATGGCGGCGAAACCGATGAGAAGAACGGTGCCCGGGATGAAGCGGGCCAGCAGTCCGCCCCCGTAGGCGCCGGCCATCCCGGCTCCGCCGAAGATCAGACCAGTGCGCCACTGCACTCGCCCGGCCCGAGCGTGCGAGACGGCGCCGATCGCACTGGTAACGCCGACGACCAGAAGCGAAGTGGCGATCGCCTGTTTGGCATCCATGCCGGCGATGTAGGCCAACAGCGGAACGGTCAGGATGGAACCGCCGCCCCCGAGCAACCCCAATGCAACACCCACGAAGACGGCAAGGCCGATGGCGAGCGCAACCATGATCTGCTAGCCCACCGTCTTGTCTGCGGGAGCCGAGCCGACGAGTTGGGCCACGACCGTCTGGGCGTCGCAGGTGGCCCCGCGGTTGTAGGGCAGCTTCGACAACATCATGCCCATGGCGCACGTGTTGGACAGTGCCGCGAACGTGAGGCCGCCACCGATGGCGCCGGCCACCCACTTGAGCTTGGGAACGGCAATGCTGCCCAGGATGCTGGCGAGCACGATGCCGCCTGCGGCCAGGCGGACCTGTCGTTCGAGGTCCCAACGTGTGGTCCCGCGGTTGACCGAGAATCCCTTGGCCTCCCATGCGGTGATGCCGCCGGCGAGGATGTGCACATTGGCCAGCCCTGCCGTGCGCAGCGTCTCCTCCGCCTGGGCGGCACGCTGACCTGAGCGGCAGACCAGCACGACGTCTTCGTCGAGGTGCTGGACGATCTCGTCGCGGTGTTCGCGCAACAAATCCAGCGGCACGTTATAGGCACCGGCGATATGTGCGGTGTCGAACTCGCCCGGGGTTCGGACGTCGAGGACCCGAGGCGGTGTCGGGGAGTTGAGCAGGTCGACGAGTTTCTGTGAGTCGATGACGGCGGGCGCGGTCATGTGGCTGTCCTTTCAGATTGGGCTCGGGTAGCGAACCCGATACCACGGGGGGTATGTTGGCACCATGTTACACATACCCCCAGGGGTAAATGAAGAGACGGAATATTTTGGGGGCAAAGGTCCCTTGACATACCCATAGGGGTATCTGCAACGTGGATGCCACAAGGCTCGCCGAACGAACGAAAGGGCTGCCGCCATGAAATTCATCCAGTACTACCTGGACTGCCTGTCCCATGCGTCGTATTTGATTGCCGACGAAACCACTGGGCGCGCAGTCGTTGTCGACCCACAGCGCGACGTTTCGGAGTACCTGTTCGATGCCAGGGAGTTCGGCTTCACCATCGAACTCGTCATCGAGACCCACTTCCACGCCGACTTCCTGTCCGGCCACCTGGAGCTGGCGAAGGCCACGGGCGCAAAGATCGTCTACTCGTCGGTCGCCGAGACCGAGTTCGAGTCGATGGGCGTCGCCGACGGCGAGCGGTATTCGCTGGGCGACGTGACCTTGCAGTTCCTGCACACCCCCGGCCACACCCCCGAGTCGATGAGCATCGTCGTCTACGAACATTCCGGCGATGACGTGCCCTACGGTGTGCTGACCGGTGACGCCCTGTTCATCGGTGACGTCGGCCGCCCGGACCTATTGGCCTCGATCGGTTTCACCCGTGAGGAGTTGGCCGACAAGCTCTACGACTCGCTGCACACCAAGCTGATGACCCTGCCCGACGCGACCCGGGTGTATCCGGCGCACGGCGCGGGTTCGGCCTGTGGCAAGAACCTCTCGACCGACCTGTGGTCGACCATGGGCGAGCAGAAGGAGACGAACTACGCGCTGCGCGCCGCGGACAAGGCGACCTTCATGGAGTTGGTCACCGAGGGCCAGCCACCGGCGCCGAGCTACTTCGTCTATGACGCGATCCTCAATCGGAAGGACCGTGAACTGCTGGACGAGACCAAGAGGCCGATGGCGATGACCTATGAGCAGGTGATGGGCGCGATCGAGGCCGGCGCCGTGCTGGTCGACGGACGCAGCCCCGAGGAGTTCGCCCAGGGCCACCTCCGCCATGCGGTCAACATCGGGCTCGAGGGCCGCTATGCCGAGTTCGCCGGATCGGTTGTGCCCTCGGATGTCGATATCGTGCTGTTCACCGAGCCGGGGCACGAGTTGGAGGGCAAGAACCGACTCGCCCGCATCGGGTTCGACCGCGTCATCGGCTACCTGGACCGGCCGTTCGAGGCGATGCTCGAGCATCAGGACGACGTCCAGATCGCGTCCCGATTGACGGCGAAGGCCTTCGACCAACGCGTTTCGGAATTGTCCGATCTACAAATCGTCGACGTGCGCAACCCAGGTGAGGTTGCGGCGGGGACGATCCCGAACGCGATCGAGATCCCGGTGGGCCAGCTGCCTGCCCGGCTGAGCGAGCTCGATCCGGCCAAGCCGACCGTCGTCTACTGTGCCGGAGGCTACCGGTCTTCAGTGGCCGCAAGCCTGTTGCGGCACAACGGGTTCACCGATGTCAGTGACATCCTGGGCGGTTATGGCGCCTGGGAAGAAACCCACCAGAACGCCTGAGCGGCGGGAGAGATCATGACTACCGCGAAACACCAAGTCGTCATCGTCGGTGGGGGTACCGCCGGCATCTCGGTCGCCGCGCGGCTGCTGCGCAACGGCTATTCGGACGTCGCCGTCATCGAACCGTCCGACACGCACTACTACCAACCGCTATGGACTCTGGTAGGCGGCGGCCAGGCTAAGGCGTCGACGACGGCACGGCCCGAAGCGTCGGTGATGCCCAAGGGCGCGAAGTGGATCAAGAACGCAGCGGCTGGGGTCGATCCGGAGAACAACACCGTCACGTGTGTCGACGGAGCGGACTACGAGTACGAGGTGCTCGTGGTCTGCCCCGGCATCCAGTTGGACTGGAACCGCACCGATGGTCTGGAGCACGCGCTCGGCAGAGACGGAGTGTCGTCGAACTACCGGTTCGACTTGGCGCCACGCACATGGGAATTCATTCGCAACCTCCGTTCGGGCAGTGCGGTGTTCGCCATGCCGTCCGGCCCGATCAAGTGTGCCGGAGCGCCCCAAAAGATCGCCTACCTGGCCAGCGACTACTGGCGAAAGCAGGGCGTGCTGAAGGACATCGACGTACACCTGGTGGTGCCCACGCCGCGACTGTTCGGCATCCCGGCGATCGCCGACAACCTGGACGCGATCGCCGCCGACTACGGAATCACCGTGCACACCAACGCGGAGGTGACGTCCATCGACGCGGCGGCGCACAAGGCGGGCGTGACCCATGTCGGAGATAGCGGACCCGACACGGTGCTGCCATATGACGTTCTGCACGCGGTGCCCCGCCAGTCCGCGCCCGACTGGATCAAGTCGAGTCCACTGTCGACCGGCGACGCGAACGGATACGTCGAGATCGACAAGCACACCATGCAACACGTGCGCTATCCCAACGTGTTCAGCCTCGGTGACGCCGGTTCTTCACCCAATTCGAAAACCGGTGCCGCGATCCGCAAACAGGCCCCGGTGGTGGTCGACAACATCGAGTCCTATTTGTCGGGCCGACCGCTGACCGCCTCGTACAACGGCTACGGGTCGTGTCCGATCGTGACATCCTCGCACGCGATGCTCCTGGCGGAGTTCGACTACGACCTGAACGTGACCCCGTCGTTCCCCCTGCTCGACCCGACCAAGCCCCATCGCAGCTATTGGTACCTCAAGAAGTACGGGTTGCCGTTCATGTACTGGAATCTGATGCTGAAGGGCTTGGCGTAGCAGTTCTTCTGCCCCCCAAGTAAATACGGAAAGGAGAGGGTCATGGCCACGAAGAGCCTGACCTACGACGACTTCGAGTCCACCGTCGTGGACAATCCGGTCGTGCTCGTCGATTTCTGGGCATCGTGGTGCGGCCCGTGCCGTGCCTTCGCCCCGATATTCGAGCACTCCTCGGATTCGCATCGCGATGTCGTGCACGCCAAGGTCGACACACAACGCGAGCTCGACCTGGCCACCGCGCTGGAGATCACGTCGATCCCGACGGTGATGGCGTTCCGGGACGGCGTCCTCGTCTACCGGCAGGCCGGCGCGATGCATCCCGCAGCGCTCGAGGACCTGATCACCCGGGTGAAAGCACTCGACATGGCCGAGGTTCACGCCAAGATCGCCGAACGGAAGGCAGCGCCGGCTTCTTGACTCGGCCCCGACGTCGAGCCGCGGCAAAAGGCATCATCGGTTTCGCGACACGTTTGAACGCGGGCATCGACGGAAATGAATCGATCATGCCCACGCCACGAACTGCGGCCGCAGCGTGTCGCAACGTCGCATGCATGTCGCTGCTGACAACGGGCCTCGTGGCGGTGACCGGCTGTTCTGCGCTGGAGAATCAAGCGCAGAACAGCTCCGAAACCTCGGGCACACGGGCTTCGGCGACCGCGTTGCGAACCGACGCGGTCACTCCTGCGCCCAACCCACCGCCGTCCAATGAGCGGATCCCGCCCATCGGAGACGTGTCGCTGGCGATCGATGACCGCGGCGACCTCGGCGAGATCATCGTCGACAGCACCGGACGCACGCTGTATGTCTTCTCGACGGACGCGGCGAACGGGCCCACCTGCTACGGCGAATGCGCAGACACATGGATTCCGCTGCTCGCCGATTCCGACCCGGCCGGGGGACCGGGTATCGACGTGGCGGCGGCCAAGACCGTTCCGCGTCGCGACGGCCGTGCCCAGGTGACCTACCGGGGCCACCCGCTCTACCGGTATGCGGGGGACGTGACGGACAGGGACGCCAACGGGCAGGGCCTCGACATGTTCGATGGTGAATGGCACGTGCTGACCAAGTGGGGCGAACCGCTGGCCTGAGGAATAGCCGCGCGCATACCAACGTTGGCAGGCGCATCGACGGCAGTGAGGACGCGCATGGAATTCGGGATCTCCACCTTCGTCAACGACGACACCATCGACACCGTGACCCTCGCCCGCGCGATCGAGGAGCGGGGTTTTCACGCGCTTGCGGTCGCCGAGCACACTCACATCCCGGCGAGCAGGCAGTCGCCGTACCCCATGGGCGGTGAGCTGCCCTCCATCTACTACCGGACCCTGGACCCGTTCGTCACACTCGCCGCGGCGGCGGCGGTGACCTCCAAGATCGAGTTGATCACCGGTATCGCGCTTCTCATCCAGCGTGACCCGATCATCACCGCCAAGGAGGCGGCCAGCATCGACCTCATTTCGAATGGCCGTTTCGTGTTCGGGGTGGGCGCGGGCTGGAACATCGAGGAGTTACGCCATCACGGCACCGACCCGAAGACGCGCGGTGCGCTGCTCGACGAGCGCATCGAGGCGATCAAAGCGCTGTGGACCGACGAACCGGCCGAGTATCACGGCCGCTTCGTCGATTTCGATTCGTCGTATCTGCGCCCGAAGCCCGTGCAGAAACCGCATCCGCCGATCGTGGTCGGCGGTGACTCCGACGCCACGGTCAAGCGGGTGATTCGCCACGGTGCCGGGTGGATGTCCAATCCGCTGCCGGTCGAGAGGCTGGCCAGACGGATCGGCCAGATGCGGGACGGCGCAAGCCGCGATGTCCCGTTGACGACGTTCGGGACTCCGATCGACCCGGACTACTGGCGCGCCCTCGACGAACTCGGCTACCGGCAGGCGAACCTGCTGCTGCCCACCAAACCGCGCGACGAGTCGCTGCGACTTCTCGACGACTACGCGGCGAAGGTTGCCCGGTACCGCGGCTGAGCCTTCCCGGGTCCCGCTGTCCCTCGACTCCGGTCGAGTTTCTATCGTGACTGCATGAGCAATGCCGGTGACGCCGATCGATTAGCCGAGTTGGCGCGCGGGGTCGTCGCCGACCACGACCCGAAGAACGTTCCCGTCCCCGAGTTCCTCGGTGCTTGCTACGACGCCGGTCTGTCGTGGGTGCACTTTCCCGAGGGTCTCGGCGGGCTCGGGGTGTCCCGCGGGCTCCAGTCGGTCGCCGACCGCATCCTGCAGGGCGCGGGTGGGCCGGTGCCTCTCGGTTTGAATCCGATGGGCTACGGCATGGCCGCACCGACGATTCGCGAGCATGCCCAAACCGAGGAGGTGAAGCGGCAGTGGCTGCGGCCCCTGGCCACCACCGAGGACCTGTGGTGTCAGCTGTTTTCCGAGCCGGGAGCGGGCTCTGACCTCGCGGGGCTGGCGACATCGGCGGTTCGCGACGGTGACGACTGGGTGGTCAACGGCCAGAAGGTGTGGACCAGCCTCGCCCACCGGGCGCGCTGGGGGCTGCTGCTGGCGCGCACCAACCCGGATGTGCCCAAGCACAAGGGTTTGACCTACTTCGTGATCGACATGCACGGCACCGGCGTTCAAACCCGGCCGCTGCGACAGATGACCGGGCAAGCCGAGTTCAACGAGGTCTACTTCAACGACGCGCGGATCCCCGACAAGCACCGCCTGGGCGAGGTCGACAACGGCTGGGCCGTCGCCATGACCACGTTGATGAACGAGCGCACCGCGCTCGGCGGAAGCGGGAGCCGGCGTGGTGCGGGCACCATCGCCGACGCGACCGGGTTGTGGGCGTCGCGGCCCGACCGGCACACACCGGTATTGCGGGACCGGCTGACGCAGTTGTGGCTGCGCTCGGAGGCGCAACGCCTCACCTCGGAACGGTCGCGCGCCGCCGCCACGGTGGGCGGACCCGGTCCGGAGGGGTCGGTCGGCAAGCTGGTCGGCGCGGAACTGAACCAGGACATCTACCAGTGGTGCATGGATTTCCTTGGGCCCGAAGGGATTCTGTACCACGGCTACCAGCAGGGTGCAGGGACCGGCGAACGGGATTGGCAAGGGCCCATCCAGCAGCGATACCTGCGGAGCAGGGCCAACACCATCGAAGGCGGAACGTCTGAGGTGATGCGGAACATTCTCGGCGAACGCATCCTCGGGCTGCCTGGCGACCTGCGTGCCGATGCGGGCATGCCGTGGAAGGAGATCCCCCGTGGCTGAGAAGCTTGCGAACCAGACTGAGCGCCGAGCTGGGCAGGCAGAGTTCAGGTTCACCGACGAGCAGAGCCAATTGCGCGACGCCGTGAGCAAGTTCAGCGCCGAGCACTTCTCGGAGGAGACGGTTCGCAGGCTCATGGAGTCCGAGCCGCCGTTCGATCCGAAGGTATGGGCCCGGCTGGGTGCTGAGCTCGGCGTGCTGGGCCTCTCGGTGCCCGAGACCGACGGCGGCGTCGGCGGCACGCTTGTCGATCAGGCAGTCGCTATCGAGGAGCTCGGGGCGCGGTTGGCGTGCGGACCGCTGTTCGGCACGGTGTATCTCGCGATCCCGGCATTGGTGGCCGCATCGCCCGGGCCCCTTCGTGACGAACTGCTCGGCGACCTGGTCGAGGGTCGGCGCACCGCGGCCGTCGCGGTGACGGACCGGGCCGGTGTGCTCGATCCGGATGCCGTTGCGGTGACCGTGAGCCGGGATACCTTGTCGGGCAGCGTGGCTCAAGTAGTCGACGGCGGCATCGCCGATGTGTTGCTGGTCGCCGCGCGCGGCTCCGACGGCGTCGCGCTGTACGCCGTCGACACCACCGCCGAGGGCGTGCAGCGCACCCCGCTGGCCACGCTCGACCTCACCCGGTCCCAGGCCAACGTGACGTTCGCCGACGCGCCCGCACGCCTGATCGCCGGGCCCGCCGAGGCGGTCCGCGTCGTCAACCACGCGTTGCAGGTGGGTGCGGCATTGTTGGCCGTCGAGCAGGTCGGCGCCGCACAGCATCTGCTCGACCTGTCGGTGGAGTACGCGAAGTCGCGGCTGCAGTTCGGCCGGCCGATCGGATCGTTCCAGGCGGTCAAGCACCGGCTCGCCAATTTGCTCGTCGACGTCGAACACGCGAGGTCGACGGCCTACCACGCGATCTGGGCCCTGACGGACGGATCCGACGACCCCGCGTTGGCGACGAGCATTGCGCAGTCGGTCTGCTCGTCCGCATTGACCCACGTCGCCAACGACACCATCCAGGTGCACGGCGGGATCGGGTTCACGTGGGAGCACCAGGCTCACCTCTACTACAAACGCGCAGCGACTGACGCGATCCTGCTCGGCAGCGCCGAGGAGCATCGGGACCGGGTCGCGGCGATGGTGCTCGACGGCGCGGACGCGGAGCGGGTGCCCCGGGTCGCCGACGGACTCCCCGCATGACCCTGGTTGGCGCTGGACACGGCCAAGCACTAATTTCCCTCGGGTGATGTCTTCAGCTGCCGCCGCGGTTGCGCGGTGGATCGCTCCCCTCTTAACCGTCGCGGCGGTTGTTCTGGGCCTGCACGCCGGCCCGGCGCCGCTCGTGCGGTTGGCCAGCGAAGCGAACCCATTGGCCGGTGCGCCGTTCTACGTCAATCCCGACTCGGTGGCGATGCGCGCCGCGCAAAAAGCCGATCCGCCGATTCCGGAGTTGACCACGGTCGCCAACACGCCGCAGGCGTATTGGATCACTCCCGGCCCCTCTGCCGCGACGGTCGCGAAGTACGTCGGTGACGCGCAGGCGGCGGGCGCCATCCCGGTGCTGTCCATCTACGGGATCCCGCACCGCGACTGCGGCAGCTTCGCCGCGGGCGGCATGGCCAGCGGTGGGGCCTACCGGGCGTGGATAGACGACATCGCCGCCGGCGTGGGCGGTTCGAGAGCGGCGATCATCGTCGAACCCGATGCCCTCGCCATGGCCGATTGCCTCTCGGGGGACCAGCGTCAGGAGCGCTTCGACTTGATCCGCTACGCGGTTGACACGCTGACGCGCAATCCGGCGGCGGCCGTGTACGTCGATGCGGGTCACTTGCGCTGGCACAGCGCCGAGGAGATGGCGTCCCGGTTGAACCAGGCCGGTGTCGAGCACGCCCGGGGCTTCAGCCTCAATGTGGCGAACTTCTTCAGCACCGAGGAGGAGATCGGGCACGGCGAGGCGATCTCGGGGCTCACGAACGGCAAGCACTACGTGATCGACACGTCGCGCAACGGCAACGGAGCGGCCCCCGACTCGCCCCTGCACTGGTGCAACCCCAGCGGCCGGGCACTCGGTGTCCCGCCGAGCACGCAGACCGCGGGTGCGCACGCCGACGCCTATCTGTGGATCAAACGCCCCGGCGAGTCCGACGGCACCTGCGACAAAGGTGATCCACCCGCCGGCACCTTCGTCAACCAGTACGTCATCGAGTTGGCCCGCAACGCTAGTCCTCGGTGACCACGTCGGTCGGCCCGTTCGGTAACGATTCGAAACCCGTTGTGTTGCAGGATGAGACATGAGAGCTGACGTCTTGCTCACGAACACTATGTTCACAGGGTGCGCCGGCGAACCGCTCTCAAACTCCCACTGTATCTGGCAGCCGCCGCGGCACTGACCAAACTGCCACCCGTCGCGGCCGCCGAGACGGGGCGATGGTCGGCTGACCGCGCCAACGCCTGGTACGCAGAGCAGGGTTGGTTGCTGGGCGCCAATTACGTCACCTCGAACGCCGTCAACCAGCTCGAGATGTTCCAGGCGGGCACCTTCGACCCGCGCCGCATCGCCGGTGAGCTGAGCGTGGCCAAGCGCATCGGGATGAACACCATGCGGGTGTTCCTGCACGACCAGTTGTGGGCCACGGACCGGGCCGGCTTCAGCCAGCGGCTCTCGCAGTTCGTCGCCATCGCGGCGAGCCACAACATCAAGCCGCTCTTCGTTCTGTTCGACTCGTGCTGGAATCCGTTGCCCAAGGCCGGTCCTCAGCGCCCACCGATCAAGGGCGTGCACAACTCGGGATGGGTGCAGAGTCCCGGCGCGCACCGCCTGCAGGATCCGGCGTACACCCGGGTGCTGCAGAGCTACGTCACAGGTGTGGTCGGGTTGTTCCGCAACGATCCTCGGGTTCTGGGTTGGGACGTGTGGAACGAGCCGGACAATCCGGCGAAGGATTACCGCAAGGTCGAACACCCCGACAAGCAGAAACTAGTCGCTGCGTTTCTGCCCCACGTGTTCCAGTGGGTGCGCGCGGTCAACCCGATTCAGCCGCTGACAAGCGGTGTGTGGCAGGGCCACTGGCGAGATCCGGGCAGCCGCAGTGAGATCTGCTCCCTACAGCTCGAACTCTCGGACATCATCAGCTTCCACAGCTACGGCACTCCGTCCGAGTTCGAGGACCGCATCGACGAACTCACTCCGCTGGGCAGGCCGATTCTGTGCACCGAATACCTCGCGCGCAACCTCGGCAGCACCGTCGATGGCATCCTCCCGATTGCCAAGCGGCGCCATGTCGGGGCGTACAACTGGGGATTCGTCGCCGGGCGGACCCAGACGTACCTGCCGTGGGACTCCTGGAACGAGCCCTATACGACGCTCCCGGACACATGGTTTTCCGACCTGATCCATCCCGACGGGCACGCGCACAATGACGACGAGATCCGCTTCATCCAGAAGCTGGTCGGTTTGAGCACCTGAGGATTCAGGCACCGAAATATGCTGCACGCCAGTGTGCTTGAAGCCTGGACCTAGTTGTCTACCGGTGGTGGTTGGGGTTCGAAGGGGTTGTACCACCACCATTCGGCGCGTTCGCCGAGGGGTCCGGGGCAGGGTGGGACCGCGGGTGGGGGTTGTGTGGGTGGTCGTGCCAGCGATCCAGGGTTCAGCGGTTTGCCGTCGCGGCCGGTGACCATTAGGTGCTCGGCGGGGCCGGTGATGGTGATCTCGCCGCTGTGGTGCAACCGGTGGTGATAGGGGCAGACCAGCACCAGGTTGTCCAGTTCGGTGGGCCCGCCGTCCTCCCAGTGCCGGATGTGATGAGCGTGCAGCCCACGGGTCGCCGCGCATCCAGGGACGCGGCAGGTGCGGTCGCGGTACTCCAGCGCGCGGCGCAGTCGGCGGCTGATCACCCGCGTCGAGCGCCCCGACCCGATCACCTGGCCGTGGCGCTGCAGCCACACCTCACAGCCGGTGTCGCACAACAACAATTGCCGATCGGCCTCGGACAGCACCGGGCCCAGGTGCGGCCACGCCGCGGGGGTGTCGACATCGAGGTGCACGATGACGGTGCTGTGCTGATCATGCGGGCGTCGGGCCACCTCGGCATCCCACGCGGTCTCGACCAGGCGCATGAACGCATCGGTCACCGTCGGGAACGGAACGCGGCACTGCCAGTCACCCTCGGCGGGGCGCTCGTAATCGTCGCCGACCGCATCGGGGCCGTGATCGGCGAAGTGTTCGCCGATCAGCGCGTCGCGGTGCGACTGCAGGGCGGCGTCGAGCTTGGCGGCCTCGATCGTGGGCAGGGTGATGCGGTAGGTGGTGAACTCGTCACCGACGGTTTTGCTGATACCGCGGCGCGGTTCGGGGCGTTCGGGTTCGGGGCGCGGTTCGAGTTTGATCGCGAACCGTAGTTGGTTGACCGTCGCCACCGCCGCCATGTCGGCGTAGTGCCCATCAGAGCCCGCGCCGGCGTATTGGGCGATCACCCCGACCTGATCCAACGACAACCGGCCTTCGCGCATCTCGGAGGTGCAGCGGGGAAACTCCTCGAAACGATGCGCCACCGCGGCCACCTTGGTGGCGGTGCCATCAGACATCCCCAGTTTCCAGGCCACCAGCGCTTTGACCGATCGCACACCCTCGGCGGTCGACCACAGCCCGTCGCGGTCGATCTCGGCGATGATCTCCACGATGCGCCCATCGATCGCATTACGCTGCCCCGACAACTCGGCCAACTGCTCATAGAGCTGACCCAAACGCTGCTTAGGGCCCACCACAACCCGAGCATCCGGAGAAGCGAGCGAAACCATAACCACATCATCACAAAAGGGTCCGACAAGTATTGGACACGGGATCAAAGCAACCGGCTGCACCAAGTAGCGACACGGTCTCGCTTTGGCCGCGAACGGGTTTCGACCGCAGGGTTGGGCCGGATATCGCGGATACGATGGCTCGATTCGACATTCGAGTGACTTATCCCCATCCCGAGGTACCACGTGAAACTGCGAAAGACGCTGGCGTGCCTCGGCGTTGCGCTCCTGTCGCTACCGCTCGCGGCACCGGCAACGACCCAAGCCCAACCTGCCGCTGCTGCCGTGCAGACGACGCAGTGGATCGTCGTCGGGGTGCCCGCCGCCAGTGCCACCTCGGGAACGCTCACCGCCTTCGAGCAGACCGGAGGGCAGTGGAAACCCGTTCTGGGACCGACACCCGCCAAAGTGGGCGCGCTGGGTGTCGGCGCCCCCGCCGACGGTGTGCACCGAACACCGGTCGGCACGTTCACCTTCGACCAGGCCTTCGGCCGGCAACCAAACCCAGGCACCAAGATGCCGTACTTTCAGGCCACGAACCAGGACTGGTGGGACGAGGATGCCGACTCACCGACCTACAACACCCGCGTCCGTTCGCCACGCAAGCCGTCCTCCATCGCCGAGAACCTGTACGACTCCGGTCCCGTCTACGATTACGCCGTCAACATCACCGTCAACCCGCAACGGATCCCGGGGAAGGTCTCTGGCATCTTCCTCCATGTAACCGACGGCAACCCGACCTGGGGGTGCGTGGGCATCGGCCGCGACGAGATGCGCACACTGCTGACCTGGCTCGACCCCGCGGCAGCTCCGAAGATCACCATCGGGGTCGGAAGCCCGTCGCTCGTGCAGTCGAGGGCGTGATCAGCGACGCAAGGGCACGGCGGCCTCGAAAGCCGCCGCCTTACCGGCGGATTGCCACTGTAGCCAGCCCTCCCACCGCTTGAGGTTGTACTGCTGCCAGCGGCGGTCCAGCGTCGACGACAACCGGCGACCGATCTCCAATGCGAGGACCACCGGAAACCGGCTGAGCAGCAACGCGATTCCCGGCAGGGCCGATGGCAGCCGGTAGCGGCGGCGGTTCCAGGGCAGCATGTACAAGCCGAGATACCCGGCCTGCAGGCGGTAGTGGTACTCGGCGCGGAGCCGCTCCAGGCCCCGGTACGCCGGCGCGGGCGCGAAGGCCGGGACGAAGGACTGGACGAGCTCGGTGCCGCTGTCTCCGCTGTCGTAGCTGCGGGCCGCGTCGGACATGAACAGAATCCGCCACGCGTCGGCAACGGTTTCGGGGAAGTACCCGTCGCACCGAACCCCGACAAGGTGCCCGCAGTAACGGTTGAAGTGCAGAACGGCCCGCATCTCGCGCGGTGAGGTGAGGTGCCCGAGAAGGAACAGACCGAAAGCGGGTGCGACGCTGCCGCCCAACAGAGTCAGCAGCATGGCCGACTGGCTGATCGGCAGCCCCCAGCGTTCGGCGTCCCACTCCGGATGCTGTTTGACACGGTCGCGGACGCTGACATGCATGATCCGCACATGCAGAGAGATGTTGCGGCCCAGCGATCCTGGCGTCAGGATCGCTCCGGGTCTGCAGACCTCGATCCACCAGCGTGACGTCTCCAGGTACCGATGCAGCGCGCGCTGCCCGGCATAGCCGCCGGAAAGCGACAGCGGTACCGCCAGCCAGCCCTCGGTGTAGGTGTCGTTGGTGCCGGCGTTTCCGAGCGCCCCCAACGCGTAGGCCCAACGGCGCCAGACCGCCGCGCCTTCCTCCACGAGCTGCGGATCGACCCAGTCGGGCAGCTGCTCGAACTCCTCGAACAGCGCCCGCATCGATGCGGGCGCCTCGGCGACGTTGTCGATGCCCACCCGCTGCGCCGTCTCGACGAGATCGCGGGCCTTCCTGGCGCCCAGCTCACCGTGATAGGTCTCGGCGACGAAGCGTTCGGCGACGGGGTCACCCGCGTTCAGGCCCGTGATGAACGCCCGCGCGGTGGCCTCGGAGGGAAGCAGGTCCACACGCACGAGTCGCTTCACCACATTTCGCAGGCGAGCGCGGCGGCCGGTGAGCCCCGGGTACCGGAACGCGGTGGGCGCGTGAGGTGATCGTGCGCTGAGATCCGGCATGGCTCAGTCTTAGCCGACTAGTTCGCGAGCGTACGGTTTTTCGCGGACTCTTTCGGCGCGCGCGTACGCAGGCGCACACTCGCTGCGACGGCGGCGGCCACCACGGCCACCACGGCCGCACCGGTCAACGAGGCGATCAGGATCGACGTGGTGTCGTGCAGGCGCACCGCGATACCGACCAGCGCCCAGACGATCACCAGCCCGTAGGCGACGTCGCGGTGAAGCAGGTTCATCACCACGCCAAGGGCGGCCGCCACCGCGATCATGATCACGCCCCATGTCGGCTCGGAGAGCCCGAAGCCGGACCACCCCGCGTCGTCGAGGGTGATCGTCGCGTTGGCGATCGTCGCGACCGAGATCCAGCCCAGGTACACGCGGAACGGGATGTGCACCGTCCAGCGCTCCAGCGTCGAGGTGGGCGGGCTGCAGGCTTGCAGGCGGTAAATGATGATCAGGGCGATCAGCAGCACCACCATCAGCAGCATGCTCAGCGGAAACCGGTTGTGATGCCACGCGAACAGCCAACAACAGTTGGCCACCGCGGTCAGCACGTACCAGGGGGCGATGGCGCGCGCGGCGCCGCTGTCGGCACGGCCCCGGGTCAGTGCGACGCCGAGGTACACGCTGTATGCGATCAACCCGAGGTAGATCACGCTCCAGATAGAGAAGACGTAACCGGCAGGCACGAAGTACACCTCGTAGCGGCGGGTGACGTCACCGGTGGTCTGGCCGTTGATCGGTAGGGCGTTGGCCAGATAATTGACGACGAGTGTGGCCGCCGTGGCCAGGCCCACGACAAGGGGCAACAGCCACGCGGATGGCGAACGGCCGTCGACGGTACGGCTGACCATATGAGCTCCTCCTTCGAGAGACATGCGGGATATGCCCATTTGCCGCGCTTTCCGAACCCTAGTTATCGTCCGCCGCGGTGAGGCCGAGCTCTTTCGCCCTGTCGAAGTGGTCGTCGATCAGCACGACGGCGTGGCCCGCGCGATGGAGTATCGACGCCGCGATCGAGGACCGATATCCGGACGCGCAATGCACCCAGACCGTCGTGGTGGGGACTTCGCCGAGCCGCTCGGGTAGCTCATGCAACGGTATGTTGCGCGCTCCCGGAATGTGCTCGGACTCGTACTCGTGGCTCTGTCGCACATCGAGCACCGCCACGGCGTCCGCGCGGCGCTGGTCGGCCAGTTCCGCGAAATCCGCGACCGGGTAGGAACCGAGCGGCATTCCATCGCTCAGATCGTCGATGTCACCGGTGGCCGCACCCGTCAGTCGGTCGACGCCGATACGCACCAATTCCCGTTTTGCGTCGGCGATCTGATCCGGCGACTCACCGATCAACGTCACCGGCGCACCCCACTCATAGAGCCAGCCGAAATAGCTGACGAAGGAGCCGGACAACTCAAAACCGAACGCTCCCTGAAGATGTCCGGCCGCGAAGGCCCTCCGATTGCGCAGATCGACCACCCATTCGCCGGCCTCGAGTCGGCGGCGCAGTTCGTCCGGATCGATCGGCTCGGGCGGCGTCAGATCGACTGGGGCCGGACCCTCACTGTTG
Organism: Mycobacterium sp. E136; assembly: GCF_001666865.1. Classification (NCBI taxonomy): domain Bacteria; kingdom Bacillati; phylum Actinomycetota; class Actinomycetes; order Mycobacteriales; family Mycobacteriaceae; genus Mycobacterium; species Mycobacterium sp. E136. The sequence goes on along the minus strand of NZ_LZJE01000189.1, from coordinate 9,220 downwards.
ATGACGCCCATGTGCGCGTAGTACGCGGGGTAGGCCGAAAGTCCGGCGAGCAGTTCGTCGACGAAGCTCTGTTCGTCCTGTGTGAGCGCCGGGTTGGACCGTCGTTGCTCGCCGACCGTTGATTCATCACCGGAAGCCGGTGTGGCCGAACAGAAGCTGCCGAAACCATGAGTCGGGTAGACCGGTGTGTCGGGGGGCAGATGATCGGCGATCTTGCGCACCGAGTGATATTGCGCATGGGTGAGTTCCTTGGTGTCCTCCGCGCCGATCAGGTCCGTACGACCGGTGGTGCCGAACAACATTGAACCACCGGTGAAGACGCCCTGGACCTTGCCGGTGTCGTCCCGCAGCACATAACTGATGTGATGATGGGTGTGGCCCGGAGTGTGCATCGCCTCCAGACGGATGGGTCCGGCGTCGATCACCTCACCGTCGCTGACTGCGCGACGGGGGTAGTTGACATCATCGCCCGCGGGCACCACGTACTCGGCGCCGACGGTGCGCGACAGTTCGAGTCCACCGGTCAGATAGTCGTTGTGCAGGTGCGTTTCGGCCACGTGGGTGATGCGCACCTTGAGATCATCGGCAAGCGTGAGCACCCGGTCGATGTCGCGCTGCGGATCGATCGCAACGGCGACGTCACCGTGGCTGATCAGATAACTGCGGTCACCGAGTCCGGCGGTTTCGATGATCGAGACGTCCATTGGTTCTCCTTCTGTTGTCATCGTAGAAAGATGGTGTCGACGAGAACGTAAGCGGCGACGGCGAATACGAGGTAGGCAAACCAGCGCTGCAGACGGTCGGTGTCGACCTTGGTGCCGAAGTATCCGGCGGCGAGCGAGGCGACCATCGCCGCTGCGACGAATGCCGCGGTGAGCGACCAGTCGACACTGATGCCGTGAAGATGCGAGAAGATGCCGGCCACGGAGTTGGCGACGATGATCAGCAGCGAAGTGCCGATCGCAGTGGACATTTCGACCCCGAGTACGACCACGAGCGCCGGAATGATGAGGAATCCGCCACCGACGCCGAACAGCCCGGTCAGCAAGCCCACGACAAGGCCGGCCCCGATCGATCGTGGCGCGCAGCGGCGCCAATTGACCTGACCGGCGCGCACCTCGCAAGCGGTGCCGGTATGGCCCTGATCGATCAGCATGCGAACCCCGGCGATGACCATCACGACGGCGAACCCGATCAGCAGCGCCGACTCCGGCAGGTGTCTGCTGATGGCACTGCCGAGGACCGTCGCGGGGATACCGGCCGCCGAGAAGATTCCGGCCATGCGCCACCGGACCTGTCGGGCGCGAATCTTCGGCAGCACACCGACCGCCGACGCGGTGGCGACGACGATCAGCGAGATCGGAATGGCCTGTTCGACGCCGATGCCCATGCCGTAGACGAGGGCCGGAACGGCGAGTATCGAGCCCCCGCCACCGAGCAGGCCCAGAAGTACGCCGATCAGCGCACCGAGCGCCAGGCCTATCGCTAACGCCATGGAAGGTCCTGTACCCGTTACCGGTGCCAGCGCCCGCGCGCGGGGCGGGGCGGGGCGGGCGCGATCCGCTGACAGCGGCACTGCTGTGCGGCCGGCACCGACCGCATCACCTCGTCGACGTGCTGGCCACAGCCGTCCCACGTCGTCTTGCCGCAGGACGGACATCGGACTGCGTAACACATGATGAGACCTCTCTTCGAGAATCCGGGGAGAGAATATACCCCCCTCGGTATTATCTACCGTACCCCCGGTGGTATTTATTCCGAACCCGGTACGGACATTTCCGCCCCTCCGCAGAGTTCGCAATCAGGGAATTACGAGCTCAACTGCGGCGTTGAGCTGGGAAGCGCATACCCCCACGGGTAATATGGAAACATCGACGAAAGGAACCACCATGGTTGGTGATCAGGAAGCCATCGGCGCCGTCCTCAACCGGTTGCGGCGCGCGCAAGGACAACTCGCAGGGGTGATCGCGATGATCGAGCAGGGCCGCGACTGCAAGGACGTTGTGACCCAACTCGCGGCGGTCTCGCGGGCGCTAGACCGTGCGGGCTTCAAGATCGTCGCGACGGGCCTGCGCGAATGCATGACCGGCGACCAGGAGGGCAACGAAAGACCCATGACCGAGGCGGAACTCGAGAAACTCTTCCTCGCACTGGCGTGATCGACCACAATCGACAAAGGAGTCACCATGGGAATCGCACTGTCCACGAGCCTGAAGGCATCATTCGACGATGCCGTCGCCCGCACCCGTGAGGCGCTTGCCGAGCAGGGGTTCGGCGTTCTGACCGAGATCGACGTCAAAGCGACGCTGAAAAAGAAACTCGATCAGGACATGGAGAACTACCTCATCCTCGGCGCGTGCAATCCGCCCTTGGCGCACCGGGCGATTGAAGTGCAACGGCAGATAGGTCTACTGCTGCCATGCAACGTCGTGGTGCGCAGCGACCCAGACGACCCGGATACGACGATCATCGAAGCGATGAATCCACAGTTGCTGGTCGACGTCACCGACGAGCCGGCGTTGAAGCCGATAGCCGAAGAAGTGGGGAGCATGTTGAAGGCGGTGATCGGCGCGCTGTCCCGATGATTCTGGACGGAAACCGTTTTCTAGGTTTTCCGAACCCGGACGGGGTCAGGCGAGCTTCGCCAGCGCGACTTCCGGGTCGTATCCGGCGAACTCGTCGAGGCGGCCGTCGCGCAACCGGTTGACCCACGCCGGGTCGGCGAGAAGGGCGCGACCGATCGCGACGAGGTCGAACTCGCCCGACTCGAACTGTTCCACCAGACGGTCGACGGGCGCCGGTTGGATCACCTGGCCCTGCTTCTCGCTACGGAACTGCGTCTCGAGGCCGACCGAGCCGACTGCGATCACCGGGCGGCCCGACACCTTCTTGGTCCAGCCCGCGAGGCTCAGCTCGCGGTCGTGATCCGGAAATCCAGCCACGTAGTGCCTGCGCGTCGAGGGGTGGAAGACGTCGACGCCGGCATCGACCAACGGAGTCAACAACTCCTGAAGTTCTGTTGGGTCTTCAGCGATCGACGCCGTGTAGTCGGTGCCCTTCCACTGCGAGAACCGGAAGATGATCGGATAGTCCGGCCCCAGCGCGGCCCGCACCGCGACGACTACCTCGGCCGGGAAGCGCGTTCGTTCGGCGAGGGATCCGCCGTAGGTGTCGGTGCGCAGATTCGTTCGCGCCCAGAAGAACTCGTCCAGAAGGTAGCCGTGGGCACCGTGCAGCTCGACGGCGTCGAAACCGGCGTCTCGGGCGGCGAGCGCGCTCTGCACATACGACTCGGCGACCCGGGACAGTTCATCGGTCTCCAGCGCACGCCCCCTGGGCCGACCGTGGCCGTCGACGCCCGAAGGGCTGACCGGCGCCACGCCGTCGGCGTCATCGCGCTGCGCACCCTGATGCCACAGCTGCGCGGCGATCGTTCCGCCCTCGGCGTGTACGTCCTCGACGACGCGCGCCCAGCCCGCCACCGCGTCGTCACCCGTTAACGTCGGGACGGAAAACGGGTAGCCGGCGGCGGGGTCGGCGAGCCGGATCCCTTCGGTGATGATCAGCCCGACGCCACCGGCGGCGCGGCGGCGGTAGTACTCGGCCACATCGGCGCCCGGGACACCACCCGGGGAGGCCTGACGGGTCATCGGCGCCATCGCGAACCGGTTCGGCACGGTCAGCGAGCCGATGGTCAATGGTCGAAACAGATTCTGAACGGCCACGAAGCCGTTCAACGCCGCGGCGCCGGAGATGATTCCGGCCCGGCTACTGCTCCGACGGCTTGTCGACGGCCTCGTCGGGCAGCGGGAGCCCCTCGGCGCCGGGTGTCGCGGGGGACAGCACGTCCTCGGCCTGCTCGGTGGTTTCCGGCGTTACATTCTCGTTCGGAGATGTCATGTCCGGTCTGGTACCCCTCAGCCGCGGTCGGTAATCGCTCGGATGCGGTGTGCGCATGTCGGGTAGCGACTCCGGCGGCGTCAGAAAGAAAGTTCGGATGTACTGGTAAGACTGCGGCCGACGGCGACGCCAATGAAACGAGAGGACCCTCGTCGGCTTCGAGGCGGAAGGGAGCGCGGGTGGACGCCGAGTCCGATGAATGGCTGCGCCTGCTGCACTCCGCGAACCCCCGGCGCGAAACCGGGATCGCCCGGCTGCACGAGCAGATGCTGCGGGCCGCGCATGCCGAGGTGCGCCGACGGCAGACCCGGATCACCGGCATCGAGCTCGACGACATCGCGCAGCAGGCCGCATCGGATGCCACCGTCGCGGTTCTCGACAAGCTCACGACGTTCCGCGGTGAGAGCCGCTTCACCACGTGGGCCTACAAGTTCGTGATCCTCGAGGTCGCCAACAAGCTCGGCCGTCACTACTGGCGCAATGCGCCGGCGGTGCTGGAGACCGAGGACTGGAAGCGGCTGCCCGAGCGTTTCGGTGTCGATCCCAGCCAGCACGCCGAGGCCGGCGAGCTCACCGCCGCGATCCGGCGCGCCGTCGAGACCACCCTCACCGCCCGTCAACGGCAGATGTTCGTCGACATCGTCGTCAAGGGCATACCGCTCGACGCTCTGTGCAGCAAGCGCGGCGCGAACCGAAATGCCGTCTACAAAGCCGTTTTCGAGGCGCGACGTAAGATCCGCGAATTTCTGGTCGCCAACGAATATCTGACCGACCACGCCGCATTGGACAAATCGTGACCGACTGGGCCCGCCTGCACCGGTTTCTCACCACCGATCCTCGCGACGTCGGTTGTGAGGAGGCGATGGAGGTTCTGCACATCTACGCCGAGTTACCGGCACACGAACGGGCGCAGCGCTATCCGGGTGTGATGGCGCACCTGCTGGCGTGCGGACCCTGTGCCGACGACTTCGACGGGCTGCTGGCCGCCATCGCGGACGACCACGGACGACCACAGCAGGAGGAGCATTGACCGCGACACGAATCACCGCACTGGGCCAGACGATCTGCCGCTACGGCCTCGTCGTGGTGCTCGCCTGGATCGGCGTCGGCAAGTACGTGAAGATGGAGAGCCGCACCCTCATCGAGCACAGCCCCCTGATGAGCTGGCTCTACGACATCTTCAGCGTGACGGCGGTGGCCTACGCGCTGGGCACGGCCGAGATCGTCGCGGCGGTACTCATTGCACTGCGCCCTCTTTCGGCAAGAGCCACGGCCGCCGGAAGCGCGATGGCCATCGTGTTGTTCCTCGGCACGTTGAGCTTTCTGTTCACGACGCCAGGTGTGGTCTCGGCGCATGCGGGCCCGATCCCGGTGCTATCCGGGCTGCCGGGCCAGTTCCTGCTCAAGGACCTCGTGCTGATCGGTGTCGCGGTGTGGAGCCTCGGGGAAGCGATGCAGTCGATGCGCCGATCCGATTCCCGGACAGAGGATTTCGCTGCCGTCTGAGTCCGGTCGTCAAGCGCCCCGATGCACCGGCCCGAGCCGCTCGGCGATCTGCTCGACGGCCGACTCGACCTCGGCAAGCCGGTTTCGGAGCCGTTCGGGCACCCACGCCAGCGCGATACGCGCCGGGGCCCAGTTGGTCTCGTCGATCGGGATCAACTTGAACTCCGGCAGGGAGAACATTTTGCCGATCAGCGAATCCGGTGCGTAGCTCACCAGCGCGACGAGGTGCCGGTTGAACACCTGCGTGGCCATCTCGAGTTCGCCTCCGCGCTGGTTCGTCGTCGCGCGGACGATGCGATGCACACCGCGGCTGTTGAGGCGCCGCGTCAATCCCGCCAGCACCACCGGATTGGGCCGGGCGAAGTCGATCACGACCTCCCGGTCGCGCAATTCGTCGATCACCACCAGGTCCTTGGCGGCCAGCGGATCGTCGAACCGCACCGCGACCGCGCCCTGGTAGCTCGCCACCACCTTGTGGCGCAGGCGTTTGTCGCTGGCGGGCAGGTGGATCAGGCCGAGTTCGGCCTGTCCGGCGATCAGCTTGGCGGCGACCTCGGTGCCTGACCCCGGAACGGTGAACTCCGTCGCCCCGGGCAGGTCGGCCAGCACCGCCTCGAGCTGGGCGAGGAGGTCCGACGGCGCATAGGCGGTGGCGCTGAGCCGCAGCGGCACCGAACCCTGCGCCCCCTGCATCGCGGTGGCCTTGAACTCCTCGACCTGCCGCAGGATCTCGCGGGCCGGGCCGATCAGCCGCTCGCCGAGCGGGCTCAACCGCACCTCGTGATATCCGCGTTCGAACAGCGCTCCGCCGAGTTCCTTCTCGAGGAGTTTGATCTGCTTGCTCAGCGGGGGCGGCGTGATCATCAACTTGTCCGCGGCCCGCTTGAAGTGCAATTCGTCGGCGACGGCGACGAAGTACCTGAGCCTGGTGAAGTCGATGTCCATTCCTGCCGGTCTCGAACGGGGTGCCCGTGCACCCCGAATGCTACGAGATCACCGGCGCGTCCCGGTCAGACCGCTGCGTCGACGTCTGTCGTCTCGAACACTCCGCGGCTGTGCAGCGCCTCGATCTCCGTCGCGTCCAGACCGAGGAGCTCCGCGGCGATCTCAGCGGTCTGCTCGCCGATGAGCGGGGCTTGGCGCAGCGGCGGGTCGGCCACGTGATCGCAGTGGATCTGCACGTTCTCCATCGTGAACGGGACGTCTCCGTGCGGGTGGAGTTCCTCGCGGAACGACCGCCGCTGCTCGTAGTAGTTCCACGACGGCAGCTCGTCGGCGTGCATGACGGCACCGGCCGGTACGCCCGCGGCCTGCAGCTTCTCCATCGCCTCGGTCCGCGAATGCCGTTCGGTCCACGCGCGCACGGCATCGGGGTCCACCTCGCCGTCGCCGGGCAGGCCGACGACCCACCGCAACGCCTGCAGGTCGGCGTCGTCGCGAACGGTGATCGCGATCCACTTGTCGTCCCCGGCCGAGGGGAACAGCCCCCACGGCCCACGCGGTTGCGCACCGGAGCGGGTGTGCCCGGCGCGCTCGAGGGCATCGGCTGCGATCTCGGCGGCCACGTGGCTCAACATCACCTCGGCTTGGGCGATGCTCGCCGACCCGCCTTCACCGGTGCGCTCGCGACGCAGGAGCAGCGCGATCGCGGACAGGGCGCCGATCCTGGCCGCGACGTGGTCCGGGTACACGGTGACGGTGTCGCAGAAGGTATCCGGTTCGCCCGGATACACCCACTGGTTCGTGAACCCGACCGCGGCGCGGACCAGCGGCCCGTATCCCAGGCGTTTGGCCCATGGACCGGTCGGGCCGAACGCCGAGCTGTCGACCACCACGACGCCGGGGTTGATTTGCCGCAGCGTCGCGTGATCCATGCCCAACGCCTCGGCGACACCGGGTTTGAAGTTCGTCAGCACCACGTCGGAGATCCGCGCCAGGCGGTGCGCGAGTTCCCTGCCTTCCTCTGTGCGCAGATCGAGACCGATCGAGCGCTTGTTGCGGTGGCCTGCGGCGAACGGCTGGGTCATCGTCGTGAGCTTGCCGACGCGCAGCCCGTCGGGGTGGGCGGAGTGTTCGATCTTGACGACGTCGGCGCCCAGATCACCGAAAAGCCGGCCGGTGTCGGCGCCGACGACAATGACGCCGAGGTCCAGCACCCGGATACCCTCCAGGGGGCGGCCTTCGCCCTGGCGCTGGGGGCTCGCCAACAACGGGGCTGCGGTGAGGCGTTCGGAGCGTTCGGACGAGATGTCGAGTGCGCTCGCCCGGTGTCCGTCGATCTCGGTGACCCCGACCGGGATCGGGGCCACCACGCCGGGGACCAACTCGACGTCGCGGAAAAAGCCACGGGCACCGAAGTGTTCGGCCGTCAAGGCCTCCGACAGCGTGAGGACGGCCGCCGTCGGCACGCCGTGGGCCTGCCCCTGCGATTCGAGTTCTGCGCGGGTCTTGTCGGCGCAGAAGCGGGCGATGGCGTCGAGCAGATGCGGTGAGCGGAAACGCTTTCCCAGCTTGTCGTAGGACGGGTCGGCGAACTCCTCGGGGCTGCCCATCCAGGTGAACATCCCGCGCCACTGCCGTTTGGCCAGAATGCAGATCCGCACGTGGCCGTCCTTGCAGGGGATGATCGGATAACGCTGGCGTTCGGCGTCCCAGTCGCGTTGCTGCACGCTCACCGCGACGCCCGCCGACGCACTCCCGGCCGACCCGAACGGCGGATCGAGCGTCTGCATCGCACCGTCGAGGATCGAGAAGTCGATCAGGTCTCCCTCCCCGGTGCGCAAGCGGTCCAGGTAGACCGCGACGGTCATCACCGCGGCCTGCGCGGCGGCCACGTGATAGGGCAACTCGGCTGGCGGGACCAGCGGTTCGCGGCCCGGGATGCCGGACCGGGACAGCTCGCTACTCAGGGCGTGAAACACCGGGCCGCTGCCCTGCCAGGTGCGGTAGTCGTTGTCGCGGCCGAAGTCGCTGAGCGACAGGATCACCAGCGACGGGTGCTGTCTGCGGATCTCACGCACGGCCAGCGTCGCTTCGGCGAGCGACCCCGGCCGGGTGTCCTCGATCAGAATGTCTGCACTAGCGAGCATTTCGGCGAACCGATCGCGGTCGACCACGGTCGACAGATCCAGCGCGATGGTCGGCATGCCGTGCCGGTTGATCGCGGTCTGCACCGGAACCCCGCCGACGTGCGGGCCCACCGCGACGTCTTCGGTGACACCGCGCATCTGCACCGCGGTCACGGTGGCGCCGAGATCGGCGAGCAGGCGGCCGACTGCCGTCATCGGTCCCGAGCTCAGATCGAGGATTCGGGTCCCGGACAGCGGGGGATCGTATGCGGCGCTGTGTGACACCGCGTCAGCTCCGGCGGGCCTGACGGAACGGGATGTCGCGGTCGGCCTCGGGCTCCTTGGGCAACCCCAGCACTCGCTCGCCGATGATGTTGCGCTGAATCTGATCGGTGCCGCCGCCGATCGAGGTGAAGAATGCGTTGAGCGTCAGGAAGTTGACGTCATCGGCCACGGGGTTCTCCGGCCCGGCCAACAGGGCCTGCGCGCCGATGATCTGCGTCTTCATCGCGGCCTCGGTGTGCAGGATCTTCGACATCGCGAGCTTGCCCAGCGACATGATCGAGCTCGACGTACCCTGCGACGTACTGGCTTTCGCGCGGGCGTTGTTGAGCTTGTTGAGCTCGCGCATCGCCAGCACCTTGGCCAGCGGGTAGCGCACGGCGGGGTCGTCGAGCACGCCGTGTTCGCGGGCAAGCTCGATCAGGCTGTCGGCCTTGCGGCTTCGCGATCCGCGGGCGCTGTCG
>NZ_LZJE01000188.1:0-7486 GCF_001666865.1 Mycobacterium sp. E136 | reverse complement strand
CTCGACGTCCCGCTTAACTATGACCTCTACGACGTTCTGGAGTCCTGAAATGCCAACAGCAGCAGAGGAAGTCGATGTCGACGGCACCAACGTCCGGCTGACCAACCGCGACAAGGTGTACTTCCCGAAGCTCGGCAAGAACGGCACGAAGGGCAAACTCTTCGACTACTACCGCTCCGTCGCCGAACCGATGGTGGCGCTCTTGCGTGACCGCCCGGTGCACCTGCAGCGCTTCCCCGACGGCATCGAGGGCGAGGAGATCTACCAGAAACGCGTCCCGCAGAAGCATCCCGAATACCTCGAGACCTGCACCGTCACCTTCCCGTCCGGTCGCACCGCCGACGCGCTCAAGGTCACCCACGCCTCGGCGATTGCGTGGGCCGCGCAGATGGGCACGATCACGCTGCACCCGTGGCAGGTGAGATGCCCCGACACCGAGCACCCCGACGAACTGCGCATCGACCTGGACCCGCAGCCGGGAACCGGTTTCGCCGATGCCAGTTCCGTCGCCGTCGACGTGCTCAAACCGCTGCTCGACGAGCTGGGCCTGATCGGCTATCCCAAGACCTCCGGCGGCCGCGGCGTGCACGTCTTCCTGCGCATCAAGACCGACTGGGACTTCATCGAGGTGCGTCGTGCCGGAATCGCGCTGGCCCGCGAGGTCGAGCGTCGGGCGCCCGATGCGGTGACCACGTCGTGGTGGAAGGAAGAGCGTGGTACGCGCATCTTCATCGACTACAACCAGAACGCGCGAGACCGCACCTTCGCTTCGGCGTACTCGGCGCGCAAGACTCCGATCGCCACCGTCTCCACCCCGTTGACCTGGGACGAGCTCCGTTCCGCCGACCCCGACGACTACACGATCGCGACCGTTCCGGATTTCGTTGCGGGACGGCCCGATCCGTGGGCCGACATCGACCGCAAGCCGCAGTCGATCAAGAAGCTGCTGGACATGGTGAAGGCCGACGAGGAGCAGGGGCTGGGCGATCTGCCGTATCCGCCGAACTACCCGAAGATGCCTGGTGAGCCGCCTCGTGTGCAGCCCAGCAAGAAGGTCGCCGCCAACTGGGACGAAGAGGGCAATCCTGTCCACGGCTGAATTCGCGGTTTGTGTCGCCCGTCACACGGGTACGGGGTCTTCATGATCAAGCAAGTCAGCGTTGCCTTGGGTGTCCTCGCGGTCGCGGTCGGTTGTTCGAACCAAGCGTCCGACGAATCGGCCACCACCACCACGACCACGACCACCACCACGGGCTCGTCGAGCGCCGAAGGCCTGACCGCCCAGATCAACACGCTCGACGGTAAACACGTCGCCGACGCCACGGTCGACTTCACCGGCGGATATGCCACGGTGACGGTCGAGACCGTCGAAGACGGCGTCCTGTCGCCGGGCTTCCACAGCATGCACATCCACGGCGTCGGCACCTGCGAGGCCGGCGACGGCTTCGCGTCGGCGGGCGAGCATCTCCAGGCGCCCGGCCACACCGGCATGCCGGCCAGCGGCGATCTGCCACCCCTGCTCGTGCGCTCCAACGGCGCGGGCAAGTTGGTCGTCACCAGTGACGCGTTCACCGAGGAGGAACTCAAGACGCCTCAGGGGTCGTCGATCGTCCTCCACGAGAGTGCGGCCATGGAGGGTGGAGACCCGGCGGCGGCCGAACAACGGATCGCGTGCGGTGTGCTCAGCCCGGCCACCGCCGCGAGCCCGTCGGTCGAGACGTCGGTCTCGACGTCGGTGGTCACCACGACCGCGGTCGCGCCTCCACCGGCGACCACCGTTACAGAGACACCGGCCGAAACCACCTCGCCGCCGGCCGAAACCCCGGCCACCACGACACCGCCGACCGCGACCGACACCGTCACCGTGACCGAGACGCCGTCGCCGACCACCACCACGGTGCCCGCACCTCCGGGCGGTTGACGCGACGCGCTCAGGACGCCGAAATTCCGCGCCTCGGCCCCTGAACAGGGTCTGCTGTCCCCATGCGCGTTTCGACGACCGTTCGCAGGTGGCTCGCGGGCTTGGCGCTGTTCGCGCTCCTGGGCAGCGGAATCGGCGTTGCGGCCGTGATGATCCTGGGGTCGGTCAAGCAGGCGAAGCAGGCGGAGCACGCCGAGGCGTCACGCGCGGCGCTCGCCCCGCAGCCGAAGGTGCCGACGCCGATGGAGTTCGCGATCAACGTGAACGTGACCGACACGCACTGCGCGCCCGAAGCGCCCGGATGCTTTTACAAGTACTCGATCGAGCCGAAATACATTGGCATGCACCCACTTCCGAAGGCACCGTTCACCGTCTTCTACGAGGTGGTCGGCGGCAACGCCCCGCAGAAGGGCGAGTTCACCGTCACCGACGGTCAGGCGCAGATCCTCCAGGACGTGGTGCTGGAGGGGCCGCCCGCCGCCCAACTCAAGGCGAACGTGCTGCAGGTGACCGGCTGAGGAGTTACCGCCGGGGGCCGACGCCGCGCGCCTGAGGTAGCGGCAGGTCGTTGTAGGTGGCGATGCCGGGCGGCGCCGCGACGACCGCCGGAATCGCGTGGATCGGCGGCATCGCGGTCATGATGTGGCCGAGCACGAAGAAGTCCTCGATCGATGTGGCGTTCTCGATCATGTCCTGCGGGGGCAGGAAGCCGACCTGCATGTTGACCGTGGGCCGGCCCTCGATGGTGATCTTCCAGCCGTCGCCGTCGAGCTGCCAGTCCGGATCCAGCGTCTGGCCCTTCTTCCACCGCACGTTGACATCGACGACGGTCTTCCCGGCCACGATGCCCTGCCAGCTCGCGTACACCCCCGCGACGTGACCGGCCGGGATCGTCCACGACGCCATCTCGAGATCCTCTGTGGTCTGGGCATATTCGGACACACACTTGATCTCGTCGAGCTCGACGCCGATCGAGTCGGCGACCAGCCGCACGGCCTCGGCGAACACCGCGGTGCCGTTGGCGGCCATCGGTGCCAGGTTCGGATCGTCGATCGCGGTGCCGAAGCCGACCGGCCGCTCGGTGTCGGGGGAGTCGTAGAGCGTGGTGTCAGCGGATTCGGAGATGGTGATCTTGTCGACACGGTCGCACGCCGTCGCGGCGACGATCGCGAGCAGTTCCGCGAAGCCCGGGCTCACCCCGGATCCGAACAGCGTCGCGTTGCCGCGCTTGCACGCGTCTTCGATCTTGTCCCGGCCGTCGCCGAGGTTGTCTCCGGTGATGAAGGAGGCGGATGAGACGACGTTGACGCCGGCCTCCAGGATGCGCACGAGTTCGTCGACGTCGATCCACATCGGGTTGTAGACCACGACATCGGGCTTCAACGCGAGCAGGGCATCGACGTCGTTGGTCGCCTTCACGCCGAGGGGTTCGATGCCCGCGAGTTCTCCGGCGTCCCGGCCGGCCTTGTCCTGCGACCACGCATAGAGGCCGACGAGTTCGTAGTTCGGGTTCTTCGCGATCGCCTCGACCGAACTCTTGCCGACATTGCCGGTGGTCCACTGGACGACGCGATAAGGAGAGTTTGGCACGCGCTCAGCATAGGGAAGCCGGACGCTCCGCGAGTGTGTTTTTTACCGAGCGGCGAAAAATTGTTTCTCGGCCGCCTAAGCTGGGTCGCGATGAGCGGACGCACGAGGGGTCGCCCGCCCCGGATCAGCCGCGACCAGATCGTCGCGGCGGCCCGCGACGTGGCGAGCGTCGGCCTGACCATGCAGGCGGTCGCAGATGCCCTCGGAGTCAGCCGCAAGGCTCTGCACTACTACGTCGGCGACCGCGAAGGCCTGCTGACTCTCGTGATCGCCGACCTCTTCGAACGCGAGCTGACCACCGTCGAGCTGCCCGACGGCGACGACTGGCGGGCGGTGCTGCGGGCCTACGCCGTCGCGTTCCGGGACGGCCTGGTGCAGGTCGGCGTCGCCACCGATTTCACCCGACTGCGAGGTATCGGTGAGGCCGCGGCGCTCGCGCTCGCGGATCGGGTGCTCGATGCGTTGCTCACCGCCGGCTTCACCCCCGACGTCGCGCGGTACGGGCTGACCGCGGCGTCGAACATCGCGCAGTCCGCGGCCCACAGCAGCGCCGGGCAGACGCCGTCGGGAATGCACCGGCACCGCGCGGAGACGTCGGCCGCCCTGGAGTCGGAACCGCAGGACACCTATCCGGCGCTGCGCACCGTGCTGGACTCCGCCCAATTCCAGCGCCACGACGCCGAGCACCAGTTCGACTTCGAACTCGAGGTGCTGATCTCGGGGCTGGATCGGCTCCTCGACGGTTAGAGCGGCGTCAGTGTGGCCTTCGCGGACCGTTCCGCGCCGCCGCCGTCGACCCAGGTCAAGTCGACGACGTCACCGGGATAGTGGCGGTCGAGCACGCCGGTCAGCGTGGTCGCCGAGTCCAGTGGGGTGCCGTCGAGCACGACGAGCACGTCGCCGGGCCGCAGTCCCGCCCGGTCGGCCGGCCCACCGCGCAGTACGTCGGCGATCTGTACGCCGGGACCCCGCTGCGCCGAGCGCACCCCGACACCGAGCAGCACCGGCGGCCCGATGTGGACGTCGGCCGACGGCGTGCGGGACCGGATCTGGTTGGCGACCGGCAGCGCGTCGTTGATCGGGATCGCGAAGCCCTCACCGCCCGGGCCGAACCGGAAATTGACCGACGCCGCGGTGGTGATACCGACGACCTGCCCGGCGCCGTTGACGACCGGGCCGCCGGAGTCGCCGGCCACGACCGGCGCCGCGAACTCCATGAGCCCCGCCAGCTCGTCCTTGCTGCCGGTCAGCGAGTCCTCGGCGTTCACCGTGCGGCCGAACGCGGTGATCGTGCCGACCTCGCGGGTCAGCGGCCCGTTCGTGCCGTTCGCGTTGCCGAGCGCGACGACGGGTTCGCCGGGCGCGAGCAGGGCGGAGTCTCCGAGCGGCGCGACGGGTAGGCCCTGGGCGCCGATCAGCTGCAGGACCGCGATGTCGCGTCCGCGGTTGTATCCGACCAGCTCGGCGGGATAGGAGCGGCCTCCGATGCTGCCGGTGATCCGGTCTGCGCCCGATACGACGTGGAAGTTGGTCAGCACCTGGCCGTTCGGGTCGATCACGAAACCGGTGCCGTTTCCGTATGCGCCCTGGTAGTCGATCTCGGTGTCGATGCGCACGACGGCGGGTTCGACCTGAGCCGCCGCGGCGATGGGGTCACCGGGTGCGGCTGCGACCGGGAAAGCCGGTGCGACCAGGGCCAGCGCCGTGGCCAAAGCGATCAGCAGCGTCGCGAACGGACGCGGGACTCCGAATTTGCCCATGAGCCCATATTGCCCGATGTCGGGCCGACTAATCGTCTACCGCGACGCCCCCGCGCAGGCGCCGACGCCTGCGACGTGCGGGTTCGGGCCTGCGATTGCGCAGTTTGCCGTCGGCGGGCTCGGCTTCGTCGGTGGCCTCGGATGCGGATTCGGTCTCGTCGCCGTCGGCCTTGACCTCAGTCTTCGCGTCGGCTTTGACCTCGGTCTCGCCGTCCTCGTCGGACGGTTCGGTGTCCTCGACGTCGTCGTCCTCGGGCTCTGCGACGTCATCGGCCGTGTCGTCAGCGGTGTCCTCGGCGTCCTTCGAGCGCCTGCCGCGGCGGCGCTGCTTCGGCGCCTTGACCTTGACCGGTTTCGGCGGCGGAGGCGGCAACTCGGCGACCGAGGCCAGGTAGAACGCGAAAATGCCGAGCAGGGCGATCGCTGCGGCCGCACCGTAGATGCCGAACAGCCACTGGCCCGCGTCGTCGAGCGACAACCAGATCTCGCTGATCGCCGCGCCGATGATCAGCAGCCCGGCCAGCACGTGCAGGACGATGGACCAGGTCCGCAGCGTCAGCGCCATCTGCGGCGTGCCGAACTCGGGTCTGCGGGTGCGCAGCAGCGTGAACACCACAGGCAGCGCGGCCAGGCCGATCAGGGCGCCGCACACGATGCGCATCACGGTGCCGAGGGTGGGAGAAAGGTCGCCGGAAAGTTCGTACCAGCGGGGCAGGACGAAGAAGAAGTACAGAACACCGGCTACGACGCTGAAGATCGCGTGCCAGGTAACCGCGATAGTGCGGCTCATTCTCCTCCTAGACGCTTGTTTGGTCCCGGGGTGCGACCGTATGTGACGGTCAGATTTGGCCGACAGGCCGCACCCCGGGCCGAGTGCGGAGGATGCGGGATTTGAACCCGCGAGGGCTATTAACCCAACCCGCGTTCCAGGCGAGCGCCATAGGCCACTAGGCGAATCCTCCGCGGGCCATGGTAGCCGACCCCGATACCGAGCCGATCGGGATGCGACCGGCTCGGGTATTAGACTCGCCGTGGACCCCGCGCGGCGTCCATCCTGTGAACTCCCCCAGGGCCGGAAGGCAGCAAGGGTCAATGGGCTCTGGCGGGTGCGCGGGGTCCCCTCATTCCACGGTTCTGAAAGTTGAAAGGCGTCTGGTGTCTTTTCTGTCGCTCGGTCGGGACGAACTCGCCGCAGAACACGAGCAGCAGAAGCGCAACTACGCCGAGCTGCAAGCCAAGGGGCTCAAGCTCGACCTGACCCGCGGTAAGCCGTCCGCGGCGCAGCTGGACCTGTCCAACAAGCTGCTCGAGCTGCCCGGCGCCGAGGACTTCCGCGACGGCGACGGCACCGACGTCCGGAACTACGGCGGCGTGCACGGGCTGCCGGAACTACGCGCGATCTTCGGCGAGCTGCTCGGTATCCCGGTGCAGAATCTGATCGCCGGCAACAACGCCAGCCTCGAGCTGATGCACGACGTCGTGGTGTTCTCGATGCTGCACGGCGGTCCGGACTCGCCGCGGCCGTGGGTGCAGGAGCCCGTCGTCAAGTTCCTGTGCCCGGCGCCCGGTTACGACCGGCACTTCGCGATCACCGAGAGCCTCGGCATCGAGATGATCACTGTGCCGATGCTCGAGGACGGACCCGACGTCGACCTGATCGAGGAGCTCGTCGCCGCCGATCCGGCCATCAAGGGCATGTGGTGCGTGCCGGTGTACTCGAATCCCACGGGCGTCACGTTCTCCTGGGAAACTGTTCGCCGGCTCGTCCAGATGCGAACGGCGGCAAACGATTTCCGGTTGATGTGGGACAACGCCTACGCGGTGCACACGTTGACCCACGACTTCGTCCGCAATGTCGACGTGCTCGGGCTGGCCGAGGCCGCGGGCAACGGCAACCGCCCCCTGGTGTTCGCCTCGACGTCAAAGATCACGTTCGCCGGCGCCGGGGTCAGCTTCCTGGGCGCCTCGCTGGGCAACATCGCCTGGTATCTGCAGCACGCGGGCAAGAAGTCGATCGGACCGGACAAGGTGAACCAGCTGCGGCATCTGCGGTTCTTCCGCGACGCCGACGGCGTGCGTCTGCAGATGCAGCGCCACCAGGAGCTGCTGGCCCCGAAGTTCGCCGCGGTGCTGGAGATCCTCTCCGACCGGCTCGGCGAGTCGAAGATCGCGTCGTGGACCGAACCCAAGGGCGGGTACTTCATCAGCCTCGACG
>NZ_LZJE01000187.1:0-4894 GCF_001666865.1 Mycobacterium sp. E136 | reverse complement strand
CGCTGGTGGAATACGGCGACTTCGAGTGCCCGTTCTGCAGCCGGGCGACCGGGGCGATCGACGAGGTGCGCGCGCACTTCGGCAGCGAACTGCGCTACGTGTGGCGTCATCTACCGCTGGAGCGCGCCCATCCCCGGGCCTTCGATGCCGCACGCGCGAGCGAGGCGGCCTCGCTGCAGGACAGGTTCTGGGAGATGGCCCGCGAACTTTTCGGCCACCAGGACGACCTGGAGTGGTCGGACATGTACCGCTACGCCGTGGCCGCGGGTTGCGACATCGAGCGGTTCGACCAGGACGTGCGCGTGCACCCGTCGGCGGTGCTGCACCACGTCCAGGACGATGCGCAGGATGCGGAGCTGATGGACCTGAACTCGACGCCGACGTTCTTCGTCAACGGCAAGCGGCACAAGGGTCCATGGGATGCGGCCAGCTTGATCCGAGCCCTCGAGAACAGCCGGCCCGGTCGTTAACCCTGCTCGCCGGTTTCCACCGGGGGCGTCGCGATGCCGGCTCGTTTGGCCGCGCGCCGCCGCTTGTACCACTCGATGAACATCGGCAGCACCGACACCACGACGATCGCGACCACGATCGGTTCGAGCAGCTTCTGGATGACCTCGAACCGGCCGAGCCAGTAGCCGAGCAGCGTCAGGCCGACGCCCCACACGACGGCGCCGATCACGTTGAACAATGTGAACGCCGCGTAGCTCATCCTGGCCGCGCCCGCTGTGATCGGTGCGAGTGTGCGCACGATCGGCACGAAGCGCGCGATGACGATCGCGAACGGTCCCCGCTGCTCGAAGAACACGTGAGCCTCGTCGAGGTACTTCTGTTTGAGGAATCGGGCGTCGGGCTTGAACATCGCGGTACCGACGTTGCGCCCGATCCAGTACCCCACCTGACCGCCGAGTATCGCGGCGACGGGGATGAACACCAGCAACTGCCAGAGCTGGAAGTTGATGACGTCGCCACCACCCTCGGCCAGCGCGGCCGTGCCCGCGGCCAGCATGCCCGCCACGAACAGCAGCGAGTCACCCGGCAGGACCGGGAACAGCACCCCGGACTCAACGAAGATGACCACCAGCAGCCCGACCAGAGCCCACGTGCCGAAGTAACCGAGCAGCGTCATCGGATCGAGGAAATCCGGCATGAGCGCCAGCCGGTCGGTCGCCGCGAGGGCCGAGGTGGTCATGGCTCACCAAGATACCGGCGTCGCGACGCCCGTCCGCCCGCGCGCAGGGGATGCGCCCGGCCGGCGTTCGTCACTAATGTCTGTCTATGCCCACTCACAAGGCGGTTCTCGTCGAATCCGTCGGCGGTTCTCTCACCCTCTCCGACGTCGAGACGACGCCGCCCCCGCCGCGGCACGTGCGGATCGCCGTCGCGGCGTGCGGTGTGTGCGGCACCGACCACGGTTTCGTCGCCGGCGGTTTCCCCAACCTGAACTGGCCCATCACGCTGGGCCACGAGGTCGCCGGGACCGTCGCCGAGGTGGGCCCCGACGTCGAGGACTTCGCCGTCGGTGATCGCGTCGCCGTCGGATGGTTCGGCGGCAACTGCAACCGCTGCGTGCCCTGTCGCAAGGGCCAGTTCATGCAGTGCGAACGCATGCAGGTGCCGAGTTGGCACTATCCCGGCGGTTACGCGGAATCGATGGTCGCGCCCGTCACCGCGCTCGCGCGCATTCCCGAGGAACTGTCGTTCGCCGAGGCCGCCCCGATGGGTTGCGCGGGCGTCACCACCTTCAACGGCCTGCGCCAGACGAGGGCGAAATCCGGCGACCTGGTGGCCGTGCTCGGTGTGGGCGGCCTCGGCCACCTGGGCGTGCAGTTCGCACGGGCGATGGGCTTCGAAACCGTGGCGATCGCGCGCGGGGCCGACAAGGAGGCCGACGCCCGCGAACTGGGTGCCCACCATTACATCGACTCGAGGGCCGTCGATGTCGCCGCGGCGCTGAAGGACCTCGGCGGTGCCGCGGTGGTGTTGGCGACTGCCGCCAATTCGCAGGCGATGGCCGACACCGTCGGCGGCCTGGCCCCCCAGGGTGAGCTCGTCATCATCGGCGTCACGGCCGACCCGCTGCCGATCGCCCCGATCCAGTTGATCAACGACGGGTTGAGTGTCAGCGGCCACCCGTCGGGCACCTCGCGCGACGTCGAAGAGACCATGCACTTCGCCGTGCAGAGCGGGGTGCGCGCCAGGATCGAGGAGCGACCGCTGGCCGAGGCCGCCGAGGCCTTCGCCGCGATGGAGGAGGGCCGCGCGCGGTACCGCATGGTCTTGACCATGTGAATCGGCCGCCGCGGTGGGATAATCACCGAAACCGGTAAGAGGAGGGCTCATGCCCATCGCAACGCCCGAGGTGTACGGGGAAATGCTCGACCGGGCCAAGGAGCACCGTTACGCCTTTCCCGCGATCAACTGCACGTCGTCGGAGACCGTCAACGCCGCCATCAAGGGCTTCGCCGACGCCGGCAGCGACGGGATCATCCAATTCTCCACGGGCGGAGCGGAATTCGCGTCCGGCCTCGGTGTCAAGGACATGGTCACCGGTGCGGTCGCTCTGGCCGAGTTCGCCCACGTCATCGCCGATAAGTATCCGGTCACGGTGGCGCTGCACACCGACCACTGCCCCAAGGACAAGCTCGACACCTACGTGCGCCCCCTGCTCGCGGTTTCGCAACAACGGGTCTCCGGCGGTGGGCAGCCGCTTTTCCACTCGCACATGTGGGACGGCTCGGCGGTCCCGCTCGACGAAAACCTCGAGATCGCACGCGAATTGCTGAAGGACGCCGCGGCAGCGAAGATCGTGCTGGAGATCGAGATCGGCGTCGTCGGCGGTGAAGAGGACGGCGTCGCCAACGAGATCAACGACAAGCTGTACACGACGGCCGAGGATTTCGAGAAGACCGTCGAGGTACTGGGCGCGGGCGAACACGGCCGCTACCTGCTGGCGGCCACGTTCGGCAACGTGCACGGCGTGTACAAACCGGGCAACGTCAAACTCCGGCCCGAGATCCTCGACGAGGGGCAGAAGGTCGCGGCAGCCAAGCTCGGATTGGATTCGGACGCAAAGCCTTTCGATTTCGTCTTCCACGGCGGCTCAGGTTCGCTCAAGTCCGAGATAGAGGACGCGTTGCGCTACGGCGTGGTGAAGATGAACGTCGACACCGACACCCAATATGCGTTCACCCGACCGGTCGCGGCGCACATGTTCACCAAGTACGACGGCGTGCTGAAGATCGACGGTGAGGTCGGGGACAAGAAGGCCTACGATCCGCGCAGCTATCTGAAGAAGGCCGAGGCGTCGATGACCGAACGCGTCGTCGAGGCGTGCCGGGATCTGCACAGCGCCGGCCGTTCGGTCACCGCCGACCGGTGATCACTGAGGCGCCTGGCAGATCTTCCACTGGTCGTCGCGGAACTCCAGATCGAAGCTGCGCGTCGAGCGGGTCTGCGGGGCGTACGCCATGAAGGCGGTGACGTTCGCTTCGGCGTGGTCGCCGTTGATCACCACCTGGTCGATGCTCGCTACCACCGGATACTGCTTTGCGGCCGCGACTCGTTCGTGGATCTCCGCCCAGGTCTTGTCGTCGTACCTGACGTAGCTGTCCCGCTTGCTCCCGCAGGTGATGCTGCGCAGTTTCGCCAGATCGCCGCTCTGGATCGCGCTGTCGAACTCGGAGATGGTGTTGCGGACCATCTCCTCCTGCGACGCCTTCGGCGTCGAATCCCTGGTCAACAGCACCGTGCCCAGCACCGCGATCGCCACGAGCGCGGCGATGACCAGCACGACGGCCACCACCCAACCCCAGCTGCGGCGCTGCTGCGGCGGTCTGGGCGCTTCACCCCGTGGCGGAATGACCTGCGGGGCAACGGATTTCTGGCCGGGGGAGGCGAACACCTCGGTTGCCGGTTCGGTCGGGGTGTCGATCCGCTGCGTCGTGCCCGCGTCGAACCCGGACGGTGCGGTGAACCGGCGCTCGCCCTCGTCGACGGCCACCGCAGGCTCGGTCGCGGGTTGAGCGGTCGACATCACCTCGGTCGCGGGTTCGTGATCGGCGTGCGGTTCGATCACCTCGGTGGCCGGTTCGGCCCCGTCTTGGGCCTCCTCCGTCGGCGAAGCGTCGCCGCTTTGGGGGTTCTCGGAGGCGTGAACGTCCGAGGCGTCCGATCCCTCCGGATGTTCTTCCGGCTGGTCAGGCCCTGATGGATTCGACATGCCCGCTGCGGTCCTCCCTTACGACGCTACGGCGGGAAGCTTAGTCATCGCTCGGGCATGCGCGCTCGGACCCGTGCGGTGCGGGCGGCGTCGACTCGCACGGGCACAATGGGGGTCATGACAGGGATGGGTGATCTCCTCGGACCGGATCCGGTACGGCTGCCCGGCGACAGCGAGGCGGAAGCCGAACTCGCCTCGGGCGAGACGCCCGCGATCGTGGCGGCCGCGCATCCGTCCGCGTCGGTCGCATGGGCGACGCTGGCCGAGGAGGCGCTCGAGGAAGACAGGGCGATCACCGCGTACGCCTATGCGCGCACCGGATACCACCGCGGGCTGGATCAGCTGCGCCGCAACGGCTGGAAGGGCTTCGGTCCGGTGCCCTACAGCCACGAGCCCAACCGTGGTTTCCTGCGCTGTGTCGCCGCCCTGGCCCGTGCGGCCGACGCGATCGGCGAGACCGATGAGAACCAGCGCTGCCTGGATCTGCTCGACGACTGCGATCCGTCGGCGCGGGCCGAATTCGGGCTCGCCTGACTACTCCGCCTCGCAGTTGCACTCCCCGGCGCCGTCGCCCGGTTCGACCTGAACCGTCGCATGGTCCAGCCCGCGTTCGGTGAGCACGGCGCGCGCATCGTCGAGCACCAGCGCCGAATCGCGGTCGCTGGTCAGATGCGC
>NZ_LZJE01000186.1:0-23291 GCF_001666865.1 Mycobacterium sp. E136 | reverse complement strand
TCGGCGCCACCGCGCGCAGGTAGTCCACGGCCTCGGAGATCTTCATCCAGGGCGCGGCGGCGGGTGTGGCGAGCACGTCCACGGGTTCGCCGGGCGCGAACAGTGCGTCGCCGGGATGCATCAGCCGGGCTCGATGGGTGCCGTCGTCGACGAGGTAGGAGATGTTGTCGATGACCGGGATCTCCGGGTGGATGACGGCGTGCTTGCCGCCGACGCCGCGCACGGTCAGGTGATCGATGGTGAGGACATCGCCGACGTTGACCGCCCGCCACGGCTCACCCAGCTGTGCGGCGGTCTGCGGGTCGGCGTAGAGGGCGGCCTGCGGGTTGGCCTCGAGCAGGGCCGGCAGCCGGTCGGTGTCGGCGTGGTCGGGGTGCTGATGGGTGATCAGGATCGCCGACAGGCCGGTGATGCCCTCGAATCCGTGCGAAAAAACACCCGGGTCGAACAGGATTGTCGCTTCACCACCGGATTTGCCCTTGAAATTGGCCAGTAAGCAGGAATGTCCGAAATGGGTCAATTGCATGCCTATATTGTGGCGGCGCAGGCCGTCTTCAGGGGGTACTTGAGTCGTGCGATTGGTGCTTGCGGTGGCCCTCGCGACGTTCGGCCTGGCGTTGACCGCCGGCCCCGGACCCGCCCCGACGTCGGGGGCGGTGCCGGGCGTGTGCCCGCCGATCTGCGACGCGATTCCCGACGTCGCGTGGCCGCAATCCGACGCGCTTCCCCTGTTTCCGGTGTACCGCTGGCCGGGGCTGGCGGGCCTGGCCGTCAACGCGCCGGCGCCGCGGTTCATGTTCGAGGAGCTCTGCGCCAGCCCGCCGGTGCCGGGCGACCCGCGCGACTACGTGGTGGCATCGCGTGCGCAGATCAACCATCCCGCTGGTCAATGGCAGTTGCGGGCGCAAGTGCTGCACTGGCGCGGCGATGTCGCGTACAACGGCCCGCTCACAACATCGGTGCTCGATTCGGCGCAGACTCGTCTGCGAACGTGTCAGCTGACAGCCCCGCTGGTGTCGCCGTCGATCACCACGGCCGAACCCGAGCGGGTGGCGGCGGTGATCAGCGTCGCCGGGCAGAAGGTGGTGCGTCAGTACCTGCTGGCCCACCCGACCAGCGGCAGCATCGTCGAGCTTGCGCTGTGGTCGACGCTGCCTCTGCAGGTGCCCTGGCCCGCAGTGTTGGACGCGCAGGTTCTCGATGCGTTGGCGAGCCCGTTGTGCGAGGCCTACCTCGGTTCGTGCCGGTGAGTCGCGTGCGCTTCAACCGCCGGTACAGTTGACGCGTGGCAAGGGTGGTGGTGCACGTGATGCCCAAGGCGGAGATCCTCGATCCGCAGGGGCAGGCGATCGTCGGCGCGTTGGGCCGTCTGGGCTTCAACGGCGTCTCAGATGTCCGGCAGGGCAAGCGTTTTGAGCTCGAGGTCGATGACAGCATCGACGACGCCACCCTGGCCGAGATCGCGGAGTCGCTGCTGGCGAACACCGTGATCGAGGACTGGTCGGTGAGTAGGGAGCAACCATGACCGCTCGTGTGGGCGTCATCACATTTCCGGGCACGCTCGACGATGTCGATGCCGCGCGCGCGGTCCGGCTGGCGGGCGCCGAGGCCGTTCCGCTGTGGCACGCCGACGCCGACCTGAAGAACGTCGACGCCGTCGTGGTGCCCGGCGGCTTTTCCTACGGCGACTACCTGCGGGCCGGCGCGATCGCCAAGTTCGCGCCGGTGATGGGTGAGGTCGTCCGCGGGGCCGAGCGCGGTATGCCGGTGTTGGGCATTTGCAACGGTTTTCAGGTGCTGTGCGAGGCCGGTCTGTTGCCGGGTGCGTTGACCCGCAACGCCGGGTTGCATTTCGTGTGCCGCGACATCTGGCTGGAGGTGGCGTCGAACACCTCGGCGTGGACGACGCGCTTCGAGAAGGGCGCCGATCTGCTGATCCCGCTGAAGTCCGGTGAGGGCCGTTATGTCGCCAGCGACCAGGTGCTCGACGAACTCGAGGGTGAAGGCCGGGTGGTGTTCCGCTATCGCGACAACCCCAACGGCTCCCAGCGCAACATCGCGGGCATCAGCTCGGCCAACGGCCGCGTCGTTGGCCTGATGCCGCACCCCGAGCACGCCACGGAGGCGCTCACCGGTCCATCCGACGACGGCCTCGGCCTGTTCTACTCCGCGCTGGACGCGGTGCTGACGCCCGCCTGACCGCGAGGCTCACGCTCCAAGGAGGACTAGGGCGTCAGGGCCACCGAGGCTTCGGCGGTGTAGCACAGGAACGTCAGCGTCTCCTCCAGATACAACTCGACGGAACCCGCATCGTGCGACAGGTAGCCGATCGACACGTCCGTGCCCAGCTGCAGGTCGAAATCGCCGCCACGCGTTGACAATACGAACGCACCGTCGATCGCCGGCGCCCAAATGATCTCGCCGTCGACCAGCCGGTTGAGGTGCTCGCGGATCGGATAGCCGTGTTGGGTGGTCTCGCTGACCTTGGTGTACACATCGGCCGACAGCAGCACCGAGTACGGGCCGTCGACACCGCTGAGCCGCAACTCCGACAGCGCTTGGGAGACGACGTCGGGGATGTCGCGCTCGTCGTCGGGCAGCGCGAGCGCGGTGTTCGAACTGCACGCCCGGATACCTTCGATCGACGCCGCCTCGTATCCCTCGAAGATCGCGCGGTCCTCGGCGAACGCCAGTTTCATCGCGGCGTCCTTGACCGGGTCCCAATCCGAATCCTGCGAACCGCGCTCCACATCGTCGATTGCGGTGCGAGACACCGTGAACGGCACGCGCAACCGGACCAGCGGCTTGGCCTCCCGCAGATGCGCCACCACACCGTCGCCGGGCGGTGTCACGTCGCGCAGATGACCCGTGCTGACCGCGGCGGTGGTGGGCCCGCCGGGCTCGCTGACGTCGACCACGCGCCGACCGGCTATGTGGCGCTTGAACGTTCGTGCCGCCTCGAGCTCGATCTCGGCCCACGCCTCTTGAGTGATCGGTGCCAGATCGCGGTACAGGTTGTTCATCAGCGGGTTCCTTTCAGGTTGCCGATGCCGAGCGAGCCCTCGTACTCGGCGGGAGATGTCACGGTCGCGGTCGGTGCGTCGTCATCGGCGGCGACCGAACCGGGCAGTGGGGGAGGATCATCGAGGAAGTCGACGGTCGGCGTGAAGAACAGGCCACCGGTCAAGGCGGTCGAGAAGTCCAGGATGCGATCGGTGTTCCCGGGCGGATCGCCGATGAACATGTTGTCGAGCATCCGCTCGGTGACCGACGGCGTCCGTGAATAGCCGATGTAATAGGTGCCGAACTCGCCCTTGCCGATCTCGCCGAACGGCATGTTGTGTCGGACGATCTTCAGTTCGTTGCCGTCGTCGTCCTCGATCACGTTGAGCGCGACATGCGAATTGGCCGGCTTGACCGCGTCGTCGAGTTCGATGTCGTCGAGCTTGGTGCGGCCGATTACCCGCTCCTGCTCCTCCACCGACAGCGAGTTCCACGACGGCATGTCGTGCACGTACTTCTGCACGTGCACGTAACAACCGCCCGCGAAATCGGGGTCCTCGTCGCCGATCTGGGTGGCCGAGCGGGCGAGCGGACCGTCCGGATTCTCGGTACCGTCGACGAAACCCATCAGGTCACGGTTGTCGAAGAACCGGAAACCGTGGGTCTCGTCGACGACGGTGATCGCGCCTTCCATGGCCTCGGCCAGTTTGGTGGCCAATTCGAAACACACGTCCATCGATTCGGCGCGGATGTGGAACAGCAGGTCGCCCTCGGTGGCCGGTGCGTGGTGACGATCGCCGCGGATCTCGACGAACGGATGCAGTTCGGCCGGCCGCGGGCCACTGAACAGCCGGTCCCAGGCGTCCGAACCGATCGACGTCACCGCCGACAGCCGCTTGGCCGGATCGCGGAATCCGATGGCCCGCACCAGCCCCGAGATGTCCGGAAGCGCATCGTGCACGGTCGCCTCCCCGCCGTCGGCGATGGTCGCCACCAGGAAGACCGCCGCAGGCGTCAACGGTTCGAGCACCGGTTGCGGTTGGATCTCGGGCACAACAGGACCCTATCGTCAAACGATCTTGAAACACCCGCAAAGATGAAGAGATGGCAGCTAGCCCCCAGAGCCTGTGCGAGTTCATCGACGCGTCCCCGTCGCCGTATCACGCCTGCGAAACGGCGGCGGCCCGCCTGCGCGACGCGGGTTTTCGCGAGCTCTCCGAAGCCGACCCCTGGCCCACCCACGGCGACTTCTACGTCCTGCGAGCCGGATCGCTGATCGCCTGGCGGACGGACCCGGGCCGACGTAACGCGTCGTTCCGCATCGTCGGCGCCCACACAGACAGCCCGAACCTGCGCGTCAAACAGCACCCCGACCGGTTCGTCTCGGGGTGGCGCGTCGTCGCGCTTGCGCCGTACGGCGGTGCGTGGCTGAACTCGTGGCTGGACCGCGACCTCGGCGTCAGCGGGCGGCTGTCTGTGCGTACCGGCAGCGGGCTGGAGCATCGGCTCATCCGGATCGACGAACCGATCCTGCGGGTACCCCAGCTGGCCATCCATCTCGCCGAGGACCGCAAGGCCGTCGAGCTCAATCCGCAGCGCCACGTCAACGCGGTGTGGGGTGC
Source organism: Mycobacterium sp. E136 (assembly GCF_001666865.1). Lineage (NCBI taxonomy): Bacteria > Bacillati > Actinomycetota > Actinomycetes > Mycobacteriales > Mycobacteriaceae > Mycobacterium > Mycobacterium sp. E136. The sequence continues at coordinate 18,666 of NZ_LZJE01000186.1, read as the reverse complement.
GGGCAGCGGCCCCCGCTCCTTCTCAGACTTCGTCGCCGAGCGTGCCGGGGTGGCTACCGACGACGTGCTGGGCGCCGATCTGATGACGCACGATCTGACACCGTCGCGGCTCGTCGGCGCTGACCGCGACCTGGTCAGCGCGCCCCGGTTGGACAACCAGGCGACCTGCTACGCCGGGCTGGAAGCGTTCCTGGCGGCAGACCCCGGCGCGCACACACCGGTGCTGGTCCTGTTCGACCACGAGGAGGTCGGCTCGCAGTCCGATCACGGCGCGCAGTCGGATCTGCTGCTGACAGTCCTCGAGCGCATCACGCTCAGCGAGGGCGGCGGCCGCGAGGACTTCCTGCGTCGGCTGCCCGGCTCGATGGTGGCCTCCGGCGACATGGCCCACGCCACGCATCCGAACTACCCGGAGCGCCACGAGCCGGGGCACCTCATCGAGGTCAACGCCGGTCCGGTGCTCAAGGTGCAGCCGAACCTGCGATACGCCACCGACGGACGCACAGCCGCCGCGTTCGCGCTGGCGTGCGCGCAGGCCGGAGTGCCGCTGCAGCGCTACGAACACCGCGCCGACCTGCCGTGCGGGTCGACGGTCGGACCGATGACGGCGGCCCGCACCGGGATCCCGACCGTCGACGTGGGCGCACCGCAGCTGGCCATGCATTCGGCTCGCGAGGTGATGGGTGCCGACGACGTCGTCTCGTACGCGGCGGCCTTGACGGCGTTCCTGTCACCGCGCTGATCTAGGGTCGGCGCCATGCCCCTCGCCATGGTGAACGTGACCTTCGACAGCACCGACCCCGACCGGCTCGCCGAGTGGTGGGCCCGCGCCCTTGGTGGGCAGGTAAACCCGTTGGCACCAGGCTTTTTCGTCACCGTCTCCCGTCCCGACGGCGGTCCCGGTCTCGGCTTCCAGAAGGTCGACGACCCCACGCCGGGCAAGAACCGCGTTCACCTCGACTTCGGCTCTCCCGACGCCGAGGCCGAGGTCAAGCGGCTGGTCGAACTCGGCGCCACTGAAACGGGGCGGCACAGCATGGGTGACTTCGGCTGGGTGGTGCTCGCCGACCCGGACGGCAACGAATTCTGCATCGGTTCCGCCGACCATCCCTGACCGATCCGTCCCGTCGCCGGGTAGCGACGCCGATCCGCTGGAAAGATCGCCGGCGTGCTGCTCTCACTGATCGCCGTCTCGGCCGTGCTGGCCGCGTGGGCGCTGGGTGCCAAGCGCTTCGAGCAATGGCGGCTGACCGCGCCGATGGTCCTGGTGCTCGCGGGCATCGCGGTCGGCTTCACCACGCGCGACGGGCTGGCCGATTCGCTGAACACCGAGGTGGCTCAGCACACCGCCGAAATCATCTTGGCGATTTTGCTTTTCGTCGACGCCACCGACATTCGCGGCGGGCTGTTCGGCAGGGATCCGCGCGCCGCGATGCGGCTGCTGTTCATTGCGCTCCCGCTGAGCCTGGCCGCAGCGCTGGCCCTGGGGCTGTGGTTGCTGCCCGAATTGCCCTGGGCGGTGCTGCTGGTCCTCGCGTGTGTGGTGGTGCCGACGGATTTCGCGCCCGCGGCGTCGATTCTGCGCGACGAGCGGGTGCCCGAGCGGGTGCGCGATGTGCTCAACGTCGAAGCCGGCTACAACGACGGCATCATCTCGCCGCTGTTCATCTTCGCCCTGGCCGTGGTGGGCGACCGGTCGCACGCCTCGACACCCATGGAGGCGTTGGCGTCGGCCCTGCCCCAGGCGATCAAGGCCATCCTCGTCGGCCTAGCTGTCGGCGCCGCGCTGGCCCTGCTCACCAACCTCGCCGAGCGCCGCGGCGCGATGACCGACCGCAGCAAGCGGCTGATTCTGGTCGCCGCACCGATGCTCGCCTTCGGGCTGAGCCTGGCGGTGGACGGCAACGGGTTCGTCGCCGCGTTCGTCTGCGGCATCGCGTTCCACTACCTGCGGCGGTCGTCGGCACTGCAGGCCGAACTGGCTTTGGTCGACGACATCGGATACCTGCTCACCATCGTGATGTGGTTCGTCGTCGGCGCCACCGCGGTGCTGGCGCTGACGCTGGGCCTCAGCTGGTGGTTGGTGCTGTACTGCCTGCTGGCGTTGACGGTCGTGCGGCTGGTGCCGGTCGTGATCGCCCTGTTGGGCTCGCCGTTCACCTGGCCGGAGCGGTTGCTGGTCGGCTGGCTCGGCCCGCGGGGCACCACCTCGATCGTCTTCGGTCTCCTGGCATTCAATGTGCTGCTCGGCGAGGCGGAACGGGAGGTGCTGATGGCCGTCGTCATCGTCGTCCTCGGCAGTGTCGTGCTGCACGGCGCCACCGCCCCCGCCGCCGCGCACGCGTTTCGCAGGTCACGGCCCTAAAAGCGGGGGCGCCCTCTAACGTCGTCGTCGTGACCCGACCGGCTCGGGCGGCGACGGCGGCCCTTGCGACCATCCTGGTGATCGGCGGCTGCGCGAACGAAGCACAGAGCGTCGAGGCGGCGACCGAGTCCGACGACCGCGCCGTCCGCAGCCAGACCGTGCTGAACGACGCCGTCGCAGCCGACGCGCCGGGATGCTCCGCGGCGGTGGGTGTCGAGGGTGCCGTGGCCTGGGTGGGCGCGCGAGGGATCGCGGATACCGCCACCGGCGCCGAGATCACGACCGACACCAAATTCGACATCGCCTCGGTATCCAAACAGTTCACCGCCACCGCAATTCTGCTCTTGGCCGACCGTGGCCGGCTCACGCTCGACGATCCGCTGGCGACGCACGTGAGCGGGCTGCCGCCATGGGCGGACACCGTCACCGTCGGGCAGCTGATGCACCAGACCAGCGGCGTCCCCGACTATCTCGGCCTGCTCGAAGACAACGGCTACACAATGAGTGACCGGACGACGAACGCCGACGCCCTTCGGGCACTGTCGACCGTGAGTGAACTGAACTTCTCGCCGGGCACGGCCTTCGAATACTCGAACTCGAACTACCTGTTGCTCGCCGAGATCGTCGAACGGGTGGCGGGACAACCGCTCTCAACGTTCCTGTCCGCGCAGATCTTCTCGCCGCTCGAACTGGACATGATCCTCGATCCCGGTCATCCCGTCCCCGGCGCCGCGGTGCCCTACACCGAGGACGATGGCGCCTACACCCCGACCCTGAGCGCGTGGGAGCAGGTCGGAGACGGTTCGATACAGACCGCACCGAGCCAGCTCGTGCGTTGGGCAGACAACTACCGCACCGGGAAGGTCGGCGGTCGAGAGCTGCTGGGCGCGCAACTCGCCGGGGCGGTCGAGACTCCGGACGGCGACCGGTACGGCGCCGGTATCTACGAATACGCCGACGGCACGCTGGGCCACGACGGCGCCTGGGGCGGGTTCGTCACCGAGTTCCGGATCAGCCGCGATCGGGGGTGGTCGGTGGCGGTGAGCTGCAACACCGATTCGCAGGACCCCGCTTCGATCGCCGATGGCCTCACGCAGGTCTGGAATTAGCCGCCGCCGCCCGCGCGTTTCGCAGGTCACAACCTAGAATGGCCTCGTGACGTCGGAGCTAACCCACACCCTCGACACCGTCGACAGAGCCGCCGCCACTCCCGACCACCCCCAGCCGTTCCGCGAACTCGGCCTCAAGGACGACGAGTACCAGCGGATCCGCGAGATCCTGGGTCGCAGGCCCACCGACGCCGAACTGGCGATGTACTCGGTGATGTGGAGTGAGCACTGCTCGTACAAGTCGTCGAAGGTGCACCTGCGGTACTTCGGCGAGACCACCACCGAGGCGATGCGCAAGACGATGCTGGCCGGCATCGGAGAGAACGCCGGCGTGGTCGACATCGGTGACGGTTGGGCCGCCACCTTCAAGGTCGAGTCGCACAACCACCCGTCCTACATCGAGCCGTATCAGGGCGCCGCGACAGGAGTCGGCGGCATCGTGCGCGACATCATGGCGATGGGGGCGCGCCCGGTGGCGGTGATGGACCAGTTGCGGTTCGGCGCGGCCGACGCGCCCGACACCCGCCGTGTCGTCGACGGGGTGGTGCGCGGCATCGGCGGCTACGGCAATTCTCTGGGACTGCCGAACATCGGCGGCGAGACCGTGTTCGACGCGTCCTACGGCGGCAACCCGTTGGTCAACGCGCTGTGCGTCGGGGTGTTGCGCAAGGAGGATCTGCACCTGGCGTTCGCCTCCGGCACCGGCAACAAGATCATCCTGTTCGGTGCGCGTACCGGTCTGGACGGCATCGGCGGCGTGAGCGTGCTGGCCAGCGAGACGTTCGGCGGCGACGAGGGCGGCTCGGCCGGTCGCAAGAAGCTGCCCAGCGTCCAGGTGGGCGACCCGTTCATGGAGAAGGTGCTCATCGAGTGTTGCCTGGAGCTGTACGCCGCCGACCTGGTCGTCGGCATCCAGGATCTCGGTGGAGCCGGACTTTCCTGTGCCACATCGGAACTCGCTTCCGCGGGTGACGGCGGTATGCGCATCGAGCTGGATGCCGTCCCGTTGCGGGCGGCGAACATGACACCCGCCGAGATCCTGTCGAGCGAGTCGCAGGAGCGCATGTGCGCGGTCGTCACGCCCGAGAACGTCGAGAAGTTCATGGCCGTCTGCCAAAAGTGGGAGGTGCTGGCCACGGTCATCGGCGAGGTGACCGACGGCGACCGGCTCCAGATCACCTGGCACGGCGAGACGGTCGTCGACGTGCCGCCGCGCACCGTCGCCCATGAGGGCCCGGTCTACGAGCGGCCGGTGCAGCGGCCCGAGACGCAGGATGCGCTCAACGCCGACACCTCCGCCACGCTGCCGCGGCCTTCGACGGGCGACGAACTCAAGGCCACTTTGCTTGCGCTGCTTGGCAGCCCGCACCTGTGCAGCCGTGCGTTCATCACCGAACAGTATGACCGCTACGTGCGCGGCAACACAGTGCTGGCCGAGGATGCCGACGGCGGCCTGTTGCGGGTCGACGAGGCCACCGGTCGCGGTATCGCGATCTCCACCGACGCGTCGGGTCGCTACACCGCGCTCGACCCGTACACCGGGGCACAGTTGGCTCTGGCCGAGGCGTATCGCAACGTCGCGGTCACCGGAGCCACACCGGTCGCGGTGACGAATTGCCTGAACTTCGGCTCGCCGGAAGATCCCGGCGTGATGTGGCAGTTCAGCCAGGCCGTGCGCGGTTTGGCCGATGGTGCTGCGGCACTGGGCATTCCGGTCACCGGCGGCAACGTGAGCTTCTACAACCAGACCGGCACCACCGCGATACTGCCGACGCCGGTCGTCGGTGTGCTCGGTGTGATCGACGACGTGCGGCGCCGCATTCCGACCGGATTCGGCGACGAACCCGGCGAGACGTTGATGCTGCTGGGCGAGACCCGCGACGAATTGGACGGATCGGTCTGGGCCCAGGTCACCGCCGACCATCTGGGCGGGCTGCCGCCGAAGGTCGACCTCGCGCGCGAGAAGTTGCTCGCCGAGGTGCTGACCTCCGCATCGCGCGACGGCCTGGTCTCCGCCGCGCACGACCTGTCCGAGGGTGGGCTGATCCAGGCCGTGGTCGAGGCCGCGCTGCGTGGCGAAACCGGTTGCCGCATCGTGCTTCCCGAGGGTCTAGATCCTTTCGTCGCGCTGTTCTCCGAGTCGGCGGGCCGGGTGCTCGTCGCGGTGCCGCGCACCGAGGAGAGCCGCTTCCGCGCCATGTGCGAGGCCCGCGGGCTGCCCGCCGCCCGCATCGGCGTGGTGGACCAGGCCAGCAATGCAGTCGAGGTCCAGGGCCTGTTCACCGTCACTTTGGAGGACCTGCGCAGCACGTCGGAAAGCGTGCTGCCCGGGTTGTTCGGGTGAGTGAGCCGACCCGACAACGACACCCCCTCTACGTCTGGGCGTGGAGCCTGGTCCGCCTCGACTTCGTCGGAATCGCGTTCAGTGCGCTGCTCTTCTGCCTGTCGCTGACCCCGTCGCTGCTGCCACGCGACTGGCTGTTCGCCGGGCTCATCGGCGGCATCAACGCCGCCATCGGCTACGGCATCGGCGTTTTCGTCGCAAAAATGTTGCGCCGCTTTGTGTTACGCCGCCGTGGCTGGTGGCCGCCGTCGAGGCGCGTGCTGTGGACGGCCGAGACCGTGACGGTACTGCTCGCGCTCGCGGCGTGTGTGCTGATGGTGATCCCCGCCGCGGCCTGGCAGCGCCAGGTGTCGGCGGTGATGGGCTTGGAGGGCCCCACCACGCTCGGGTATCTGCGCACGCTGGTGCTCGCGGCGTTCATCGGCGCGGTCTGTGTGGCCACCGCGCGAGTGCTGCTCGACATCATCAAGACGATGGCCCGGTACTTGATCCGGCGGTGGCACCTGCACGACGAGGTGGCGCTGTTCATCGGCACCGCGATCGTCGTGGTGCTCGCCATCACGCTGATCAACGGTGTCCTGGTCCGCGGCTTCCTCGCCGGCGCCAACCGTGTGTTCCAGCCGCAGAACACCACGACCAGGGCCGGCATCGTTCAACCGCTCGAACCCGAAAGATCAGGCAGCCCAGAGTCGTTCGCGGCGTGGGACACGCTGGGCTATCAAGGCCGCAATTTCGTCGCGACCGGTCCGCACGCCAACGAGCTCACCGAAATCAACGGCGCGCCCGCCAAGGAGCCGATCCGGGTCTACGTCGGACTGCAGACCGCCGACACCGATGAGCAGCGAATGGCGGTGCTACTCAGTGAACTCGAGCGCACCGGCGCCTTTGAACGCAAGCTGCTGGTGATCATCCCCACCACCGGCACCGGCTGGGTCAACCCCGTGGCGGCCCGATCGCTGGAGATGATGTACAACGGCGACACCGCACTGGTGGCTTCGCAGTACTCGTTCTTGCCGAGCTGGATTTCCTTCCTGGGCGACCAGCAGAAGTCGATGGAATCCGGACGGATGATGATCGTCGCGGTCCACCAACGCTGGGAACGACTTCCGGAGGACCGGCGGCCCAAACTCGTGCTGTACGGGGAGAGTCTGGGCTCGATGGCAGGCCAGGGCGCCTTCGACTGGCTGCCCGACATCTCCCGCATGGGCTTCTCGTCGGTGCTGTGGGTTGGCCCGCCGAACGCCAGCCCGCTGTGGAGGGCCATCACCGAACGCCGCGATCCGGGAACCCCTGAAGTCGAGCCGCGCTACGACAACGGCCGCACCGTGCGCTTCTCCCAGGGCACCGATCCGCGCGAGATCGCGAAGGTGACCGCCAAGCCATGGGAGGGCACGCGCGTGCTGTTCATGCAGCACCCGTCCGATCCGATCGTGTGGTGGTCGCCCGACCTCCTGTTCACCCGGCCGGACTGGCTACGCGAACCGCCCGGGCGCGACCGCACCGCGTCGATGAGGTGGTACCCGATCGTCACGTTCGGACAGGTGGCCGCCGATATGACGAACGCGAGCTCGGTGCCGGACGGGCACGGCCACAACTACGGCGATCTGGTCCTCGACGGGTGGGCCGCTGTCGCACCTCCGCAAGGCTGGACACCCGAGGACACCGAGCGGATCCGCACCGCCCTGACCAAAACCCAGTCCGAGGACGGACCCGAATACTGATGGCCTGGGCGAGGTTTCGCGCCGTCGCGATCGCGGCCGCCCTGGTCGCGTGGAGCTTCGTCGCGCCGCGGGTGCGGTTTCACCCGGTGTGGAACGCCGCGTTGGGCGCCGTCCTCTACGCGCTCGTTCGTCCCCCACTGGGGCTGCGCCCGCCGGCCCTGTGGTCCGGCCTGCGCTACGGCCTCGCCGCCGCGGCGCCGATCGCGCTCGGAGTGGCCGTCGCGACCGCGATCCCGCCGGTACGACAGGGAATGGCCGCGCGGGACCTGCCCGACCATCCGCTGCGGTGGATGGCGTGCGACATCCCGATCGGCACTGTCTGGCCCGAGGAGGTCGCCTACCGGGCGTTGTTGGGTCACGCCGCCGAGTCCGCGTTTCCGCCCGCCGGCGGACGGCTGCTGCAGTCGGTGGCGTTCGGTCTGTGGCACATCATGGATGCCCGCATCACCTGCAACCCCGTGTTGGGCACGGTCGTGTTCACCGGTGTAGCGGGGTGGATGTTCGGGTGGCTGCACGCGCGGTCGGGCAGCCTGATCGCACCGATGCTGGCGCACCTGGCCGCCAACGAAGCGGCGGCATTAGCGGCCCTGACCGTTCAGCGGCGCATAGAGTCCCGAGCATGAGCACATCCGGACGCGCCCAGTCGCAAACTTTCGTCGTGACCGGTGCGGCATCGGGCATCGGCCTGGCCACCGCGCAGCGGCTGCTCGCCGAGGGGGGCACCGTGATCGGTGCGGACGTGGCCGAGCCACACGAAAACCCGGGCGACGGTTTCGATTTCGTCCGTACCGACGTCACCGACGAGGCCGCGGTGAATTCGCTGTTCGCCGCCGTGAGCGGGCGCCTCGACGGTGTCGTGCACGCCGCGGGCGTGGCGGGCGGCGGGCCGGTGCACCTGCTCGACCGCGCCGAGTGGGACCGCGTCATCGGGGTCAATCTCACCGGGACGTTCCTGGTGGCCAAGGCCGCGCTGGCCAAGATGATCGAGCAGCCGCGGGTGGACGGTGAACGCGGGTCGATCGTCACCCTGGCCAGCATCGAGGGGTTGGAGGGCACGGCGGGAGGCAGCAGCTACAACGCGGCCAAGGGCGGCGTCGTACTGCTGACCAAGAACATCGCACTCGACTACGGCCCCAGCGGTATCCGGGCGAACGCCATCTGCCCCGGCTTCGTCGACACCCCGATGCTGCACAGCGTGATGGGTCTCGAGGGCATGGAAGGGCCGCTGCAGTCGATCACCGAGGAGCATGCGCTGCAGCGCCGCGGCAGGCCGGACGAGATCGCCTCGGTGGCAGCGTTTCTCGTATCACCCGATGCGTCGTTCGTGACCGGCCAGGCGATCGCGGTCGACGGCGGCTACACCGCCGGACGCGACCACGGCGTGGTGAGGCTTTTCGGCTTCCCCCACTGACGTCCTCACGGGTTGATCGTGAGCTCGCCGATCTGGCGGCCCCACACGTACTCGATGAACAGCGGCTGGCCGAATTCGAGGTGGTTGTACGGGGCGATGCTGGCGCCGGTGTCCATCACCAGATACGGCGTCGGATACAGGTCGCGGGTGATGTCCTGCCAGCACCCCGGTCGGCCCTCCGGCCCACCCTTGGCGTTGACCCGCGGCAGGTTGTCGGGGTAGATGTACGGATTGCCCGCGCCGGCCAGGATGCCGCCACCGCCGGTCAGCGAGAACCCGTTGCCGCCCAACGTCTTCGCGACCTTGGGCTGCACCTCGGCGTACTTGCGGATCGAGCAGAGGATCGCAGGGCTGTGGTAATCCAGAAGCTCCGAGGTCGGCACCAGGTCGGCGGCGCCGCGCACGAGATATGGTCCGGCGCGTTCGAAGGTATCGGCCGCCACGTCGGCGAAGCCGAGCGCCGCGATGAGGGCGGCGTCGAGTTCGGCCTGGTGTTCGTTGAGTGTGCGCGCCGACGTCACCGCGTCGCGCAAGCCGTCGAACAGGTTGCCAGAGGCCTCGGCGTACACCTCGGTGAGATCGGCCAGCAGGCGGGTGTCCCTACGCAGCGACTGCATGCGCGGGTTGAGATCGTCGAGGATTCGGTTGCCGTTGACGAGCGACTCGCCGAAGGCGTCGCCACCCACGCCGTTGAGCGCTGCGGCCGTCGCCGCCAACGTCTGGTTCAACTTGATCGGGTCGACCTTCTCGGCGAGCGCGAGGACCGTCTCGAAGACTGTGTTGAACTCCGTCGTCACCGCCGATGCCTCGATCACATCACCCGGCGATATATGGTGTGGCGAAGCGTCTTTGGGTGACTCGAGCGAGATGTACTTGTTGCCGAACACTGTGGTGGCCCGAATCTCGGCCGTCACGTTCGCCGGAATGCGTTCCAGGTAGCGAGGATTGACGTCCAACGACAGCTGCGCCTGCTGACCGTCGGCGCTGTCGACGTGGGTGATTGCGCCGACGCGCCCGATCTCCACGCCGTTGTATGTCACCTTCGCTCCCCGCTCGACGACCAGGCCTGCGCGAGGCGACAGCAACAGCAGCTGCGTTTTACGGCTCAGGTCACCGCGGAACTGAAGGTAGAGAAGCGTCGCCGCGACCGTGGCGACGATCAGCAGCACCGCACCGGCCACCTTGTACGGCGGCTTGTTGCGGTCGACAAACACTTTGAGACAGTAGATTATGGCCACCGCTCGAAGGGACCGTACGGCCGATCCGGCGAAGACCCGTGCCGCAGTCGCGAAGCTGGCCGCATGGTTGCGCGACGAGTCTCAGGCTGAACCGTCACGCACCGAAGTCGCTGAAGCGGTTCGGTTGACCGCGCGCACCCTCGCGGCGGTGGCGCCGGGCTCGAGCGTGGAGGTCCGTGTCCCGCCGTTCGTCGCTGTGCAGTGCATCGAGGGCCCGGCTCACCGCCGCGGTAACCCGCCCAACGTCGTGGAAACCGATCCGCGGACGTGGCTGTTGTTGGCCGCCGGGCTGACGACGGTGGCCGACGCCGCAGCGAGCGGAACGCTGGTCCTGTCGGGCTCGCGCGCCGGCGAGATCGGCGACTGGCTGCCGCTCGTCGACCCGGGGTCGACGCCGGTCACCGGAAGTAGGGATAGTCCTGAACCCAGTTGAAGCCACGCGTGCGCAGGGGGAAGACGTTTAGATCCATGCGTTGCAACGACATGGTGACGGCAGAAAGAGGAGAACCCCGGCGAGCACTTCGGCCGAGCCCGTAGAAGAACATCTGGCTGCCGAGGAACATCCGCAGGAACACGAAGAACCAGGCGCTCAGGCGCGGGTAGAACGTTCGGCGTCGGTCGAGGACCGACCACACCGCGGTGTTGCAGGGATGCGGCGACGTCGGCAGCAACGTGTCCCACGACACGCTCCGCGGCTTCGTTCCCGGTCGCCGATACCCGTAGACTCGTGGCATCAGCCGTCCTCCCCCCGGAGCAGCCATATCGTGACCGGCGAACAGACCGATCCAGAACCCCGCGAAGAGTGTGGTGTATTCGGCGTCTGGGCGCCGGGTGAAGAAGTCGCCAAGCTCACCTACTACGGCTTGTACGCTCTGCAGCACCGCGGTCAAGAAGCGGCGGGCATCGCCGTGGCCGACGGTTCGCAGGTGCTGGTCTTCAAAGATCTGGGCCTGGTCAGCCAGGTGTTCGACGAGCAGACGCTGGCCGCGATGGAGGGCCACGTCGCGATCGGGCACTGCCGCTACTCCACCACCGGTTCGACAACCTGGGAGAACGCCCAGCCGGTGTTCCGCAACACCTCGGCCGGTACGGGCGTCGCGCTGGGGCACAACGGCAACCTCGTCAATGCGGCCGAACTCGCGGCCCGCGCGCGGGAGGCCGGACTGCTCGACACCCGCGGGGCTCCCGCGGCGACCACCGACTCCGACATCCTTGGCGCGCTGTTGGCCCACGGTGCAGCCGATTCGACCCTTGAGCAGGCCGCCCTGGAACTGCTGCCCACGGTGCGCGGCGCCTTCTGCCTGACGTGGATGGACGAGAACACCCTGTACGCCGCCCGCGACCCGTACGGGGTGCGGCCGTTGGCGCTGGGGAGGTTGGACCGGGGCTGGGTCGTCGCATCGGAGACCGCGGCGCTCGACATCGTCGGCGCCTCCTTCGTCCGCGACATCGAGCCCGGGGAGCTACTCGCGATCGACGCGGACGGGGTGCGCTCCACCCGCTTCGCCAGCCCCGAGCCCAAAGGCTGCGTCTTCGAATACGTCTATCTGGCACGGCCGGACAGCACGCTGGCGGGCCGATCGGTGCACGCGACCCGCGTTGACATCGGCCGGCGGCTGGCCAGGGAGATGCCGGTCGAGGCCGACCTCGTCATCGGCGTCCCGGAGTCGGGCACACCCGCCGCGGTGGGCTACGCGCAGGAGTCCGGGATCCCCTACGGCCAGGGCCTGATGAAGAACGCCTATGTCGGGCGCACGTTCATCCAGCCGTCGCAGACCATCCGCCAACTCGGCATCCGGCTCAAGCTCAACCCGCTCAAGGAAGTGATCCGCGGTAAGCGCCTCATCGTCGTCGACGATTCAATCGTGCGCGGCAACACCCAGCGCGCGCTGGTCCGGATGCTGCGGGAAGCCGGAGCGGTGGAGGTGCACGTCCGCATCGCATCCCCGCCCGTCAAGTGGCCGTGCTTCTACGGCATCGACTTCGCCACACCGGCGGAGCTCATCGCCAACGCCGTCGACGACGAGGACGAGATGCTCGAGGCGGTGCGCCACGCCATCGGCGCCGACACACTCGGATATATTTCGAAGCAGGGCATGATCGCGGCCACCGAGCAACCCGCGTCGCGCTTGTGCAGCGCCTGCTTCGACGGCAAGTACCCGATCGAGCTGCCGGGCGAATCGGCGTTGGGCAAGAACGTGATCGAGCACATGCTCTCGACCGCCGCCAAGAGCGGTATCCCTCTGCAGTCCGACAACGACAACGTCTCGGCGCTGCGCCGCCCCTGACTACAGACCGACGCGCGCCCAGTGCGGGTCGGTCGGCAACGGACCCCGCTGCAACGCCGTCGCGACCGCGTCGCGGTAATTGGTCACGCCGCCTTCGGGCGGGGCGATGACATCGTCGATGTCGTGGTTGGCCATCACCGCGTCGCATTCCAGCGACTCGACCAGCGGCCGCGCCAGCCCGCCGGGCAGCGGCGTGACCAACCCGATCCACCAGCTCGCGATTGTCGGTGTGAGCCAAGGCAATACGACCATCACGCGGCGGCGCCGCCCCGACACCTCGGCATAGACCTGCATGGCCTCGCCGTACTCCATCACGTCGGGGCCGCCGATGTCCCAGGTGCGCGACGTCGGGACCGTCGCCGTTGCGGCCTCCGCGAGATAGTGCAGAGCGTCGTCGATAGCGATCGGCTGGATCTTGTTGTGCACCCACTTCGGCGTGGTCATCGCCGGGAGGCGGTTGGTCAGGTGGCGGATCATCTCGAACGACGCCGAACCCGCGCCGATCACGATGCCGGCCTGCAGGACCACGGTCTCGATGCCCGACTCGATCAGGATCTCGCCGACGTCGGTGCGCGATTGCAGATGCGGGGAGAGGTCGGCTCCCGACGGGTGCAGCCCGCCCAGATACACCACGCGCTTGACGCCCGCGTCGCGGGCCGCCTCCACGACATTGCGGGCCGAGCGCGCCTCCTCCTCGACGAAGTTCGGCGAGGTGCCCATCGAGTGCACGAGGTAGTAGACGACGTCGATGTCGGCGAACGCCTTGCGCAGCGAGTCGGTGTCGCCGAGATCGCCGCGCGCCACCTCCACGCGGTCGCGCCACGGCACGTCGTCGAGTTTGTCGGGGTTGCGGGCCAGCGCCCGCACGGCGTGCCCGCGGTCGAGCAGTGCGGGCACCAAGCGTCCGCCGATATAGCCGGTCGCTCCCGTCACCAAGCAGCGAATATGGTCAGTCACTCCGCCGGGATCGCCGGTTTCGGCGTCAATCAAACCCGCAACCGGGATCGGGCATGTCCACCGACAGCGGAGTGCCCGCGGGTTTGATGTAGAGCACCCACATCACCAACGGCGTCGGCCCCAGATTGCGGCCGATGTGCACGTTGCCCGGCCCGCTGACCTCGGTGATGGGCGCCCCGGGCGGATAGACGCCGTCGGGCGCGCAGCCCGCCGCCGTGTCGTGGGTCAGCGTGCCCTCGCGGATCAGCCCGTACACCCGGCCGTCGTGATAGTGCCAACCGGTGCTGCCGCCGGGGGCGATGGTGATCTCGCGGGTGACGTAGTCGACCCCGTCGACCGTCGACTCGGCAAGCGTCCCGGCCTGCACCCCGGACGACGGTGTCGCGGACGCGGTGGCCGGGCCGAACACAGCCAGCGCAAGCGCCGCGGACGCGCATATGGCCGTCGCGTTGCGGCGAACTGCTGTCATGAGCGGTCAGGTTGTCACACCGCCGGGGATCGCGCGACATCTGCGCTGCGGTGATACCTCCGAAGGCGGTTACCGCGGCGGGGCGAACACCGGTAGCCTTTACCGCGATGACCGAACGCGCCGAACCTGCCGGCATCTCCTACGCGTCGGCCGGGGTCGACATCGAAGCCGGTGACCGCGCCGTCGAACTCCTCAAACCGCTCGCCGAGAAGGCGACCAGGCCCGAGGTGCGCGGCGGCATCGGCGGCTTTGCCGGGCTGTTCGCGTTGCGCGGCGGCTACCGGGAGCCGGTGCTCGCCTCCTCCACCGACGGGGTCGGTACGAAGCTGGCTGTGGCCCAGGCCATGGACAAGCACGACACGGTGGGGATCGATCTGGTCGCGATGGTCGTCGACGACCTCGTGGTCTGCGGCGCCGAACCGCTGTTCCTGCAGGACTACATCGCCGTCGGCCGCACGGTCCCCGAACGGATCAGCGAACTCGTCGCCGGCATCGCCAACGGATGCCTCCAGGCCGGTTGTGCCCTGCTCGGCGGTGAGACGGCCGAACATCCCGGTCTGATGGCACCCGACCACTACGACATCTCGGCCACCGGCGTCGGTGTGGTGGAGGCCGATGACGTGCTCGGCCCGGATCGGGTCAAACCCGGCGACGTGCTGATCGCGATGGCCTCGACCGGTCTGCACTCCAACGGCTACTCGTTGGCGCGGAAGGTGTTGCTGGAGATCGACCGGATGAACCTGGCCGGCCACGTCGAGGAGTTCGGCCGCACGCTGGGCGAGGAGCTGCTCGAGCCGACCCGCATCTACGCCAAGGACTGCCTGGCGCTGGCGGCCGAGACGCAGGTGCGGACGTTCTGCCACGTCACAGGCGGCGGGCTGGCAGGCAACCTCGAACGCGTGGTCCCGCACGGCCTCGTCGCCGAGATCGACCGCGGCACGTGGACTCCCGCACCCGTGTTCGCGATGATCGGGCAGCGTGGCCGGGTCGAGCGCGCAGAGATGGAGCGGACCTTCAACATGGGTGTCGGCATGGTGGCGGTGGTCGCACCCGAGGACACCGACCGCGCGTTGGCGATCCTGACCGCGCGTCACTTGAACTGCTGGACGCTGGGAACGGTCAAAAAGGGCGGTAAAGACGGCCCACGAGCCAGGCTCGTCGGGCAGCACCCGCGCTTCTAGAGGTCAGCGACGCCAGTCGTCCTCTTCGACCCAATCGTCGGCCACCGCGTCGGTGCCCGCCAGGTCGTTATCGGAAGCGCCCGACAGCTCGCGCTGAAGCCGCTCGAAGTCGGTCTGCGGTGAGCTGTATTTGAGCTCACGAGCAACCTTGGTCTGCTTTGCCTTTGCCCGGCCGCGGCCCATGGGGGGACCCCCTCGCGCAATAACGGAGCGGCCCGATTAGCAGGCGGCTCCGATCTGATCTGTCTTTTATCGTCCTGCCAACACTTTACCGTGCCTGGCTGCGGTCTGCTGCCAGGCCCTCGGCGATCAGCGGGTTCCGCCCCGTAGCCCTTCGACCGCGCGACGCCCGGCACCTGCGACGTCAGGCGGTGGCATCGAATCGACGTCGATGCCCGCGGGCACACCGTCGACGGTCAATTCGGTGTCCGCAGGCAGCCCGCGCTTGAGCAGCGCCAGCGCGATCGGCCCCTCATCGACGTGGTCGACTACGGTGCCGAGGCGGCCGACCATCCGTCCACCGGCGAGCACCTGAGCCCCGGTCGACGGCCGGTCGGTCGAGCCGTCGAGGTGCAGCAGAACCAGCATCCGGGGCGGTTTTCCCAGGTTGTGCACCCGCGCGACCGTCTCCTGACCCCGGTAGCAGCCCTTGTCCAGATGCACGGCGGGGCCGATCCAGCCGACCTCGTGCGGGATCGTCCGCTCATCGGTGTCCACGCCGAGGCGCGGTCGCACCGCGGCCACCCGGTGGGCTTCGTACGCCCAGACCCCGGCGGGCCGCACCCCGGCGTCGGTGAGCCGGCGCAGCCACGACTGCACCTGGTCGCGCGGGACGACGAGGTCGAGTTCGATCCCGTCGGTGTCGAGACGACGCACGAACCCGCCGTCGGGGAGCGCGACCGCGGTCCGTTCGGCCGGTAGCGAACCGATGCCGAGCGCATCGAGCACCGCGGGCTCGCCCAACCGCGGCCCGAGCAGCGACAACACCGCCAGGTCTGCCGGTTCGACCGCGACGTCGGACCAGAACACCATCTTGCGTAAGTAGGCCAGCAGCGGCTCGCCGCGCGAGGGTTCGGTGTCGAGATAGGTGACGTCGCCGAGTTCTGTTTGTACCCAGTGATCTTCGACACGACCCTGCCCGTCGAGGCTGAGATTCTCGGTGACGGCGCCGTCGGGAAGCTCGCTCACGTGCTGGGTGGTGAGGCTGTGCAGCCACGTCTTGCGGTCGGCGCCCGTCAACGTGAGCACGGCGCGATGGGAGCGGTCCACGACGACGGCCTCGTCGGCGGCCGCCCGCTGTTCGCCGAGCGGGTCGCCGTGATGCCAGACGGCTCCGGCGTCGGGTCCGGTGTCGGGGGCGGGCACAGCTGACATACGTCAACTCTACGTTCGGTGTCCGGCGGCCCCGCGGCTACGCTTTGGGCCCATGGCTGGCCAACCCGGCGTCGTGGTGACGCTCGATGGGCAACTGCACGACCCGGCGGCGCCGCTGCTGCATGCCGACGACCTCGCGGCCGTCCGCGGCGACGGTGTCTTCGAGACGCTGTTGATCCGCGACGGGCGGCCATGCCTGCTCGAGGCGCACCTGTCCAGGCTCACGCAGTCCGCGCGGATGGTCGACCTCCCCGACCCCGACCTTTCGCGCTGGCGCTCGGCGGTGTCCGTAGCGGTGGCGCAGTGGACCGCGGCGACGGGAGAGGAAGGCGTGCTGCGGTTGGTCTACAGCCGTGGGCGGGAAAGCGGTTCGCCCCCGACCGCGTTCGCCACGATCGGCGCACTGCCCGGGCGAGTGGGCGAGGTGCGTCGCAACGGCCTTGCGGCACTGACGCTGGCGCGCGGGCTCTCCGCCGACGGCATCGACGCGATGCCGTGGCTGCTGGCAGGTGCGAAGACGTTGTCCTATGCGGTCAACATGGCCGCGCTGCGGCACGCCGAACGAAACGGGGCCGGGGACGTGATCTTCGTCGGCTCCGACGGTTTCATCCTCGAGGGGCCGCGCTCGACGGTAGTGATCGCGGCGGAGTCCGAGCCGGGCGCGGGCGACATCGCGTTCTTCACTCCGCCGCCGTGGTTTCCGATCTTGCGCGGCACCACGCAGCAGGCGCTGTTCGAGGTCGCCAGGGACAAAGGCTACGACTGCGATTACCGAGCGCTACGGCCAGCGGATCTGCTTACCGCGCAGGGTGTTTGGTTGGTGTCGAGCATCACACTGGCTGCGCGGGTGCACACCCTCGACGGGAAGCCGCTGCCGGCGAGCCCGTTGGCGGCCGAGTTCTCCGAACTCGTCGACGCCGCGATCGTCTGTGATC
Source organism: Mycobacterium sp. E136 (assembly GCF_001666865.1). Taxonomy (NCBI): domain Bacteria; kingdom Bacillati; phylum Actinomycetota; class Actinomycetes; order Mycobacteriales; family Mycobacteriaceae; genus Mycobacterium; species Mycobacterium sp. E136. The sequence goes on along the minus strand of NZ_LZJE01000186.1, from coordinate 1,274 downwards.
GCTGAACGCTGAATCGCCGACAATTCGGTTGTCGCCTCCTGCGTGCGCGAGTACCGTCGCTCGTACACAGGAGAGGAGGTGGTCCGAGATTTTGAGTGACTTATGGACTTGTGAGGTGGCTGCGAGCTAGCAGCGCCAGGGGAATGAGCTGACGGCTCTTCGCGTCCTGCGCGCGCTGGCGAATTCCCCGCAGTCACCCGGCCCCCGAGCCCCTCGGTTTTGTCCGCCAGGAACACACGGCTCGGGGGCCGCTCCATATCCGGTGGTCGATATCTGATGGTCGAATCGGTAGCGAACCGTTGCACGCCCGGACTGGCGCGTCACCGGTGCGCCGGGCGATGATGCGCCCCATGCGCATCGTCAGGAAGCTCGGCGTGCTGCTGGCCGCCCTCGCGACCGTGACGGCCTGCGCACCCACCGCCGAGCCCTACAGCGCGCCGCGCCCCCAGGACTGCCAGAAGGACAGGTTGGAGACCCTCTACAAAGGCGTGTTCACCTTCGGTACCGATCAGCCGGTGTACCCGCCGTGGTACATGGGCGACAACCCCGCCAGCGGCGAAGGGTTCGAATCCGCGCTCGCCTACGCCATCGCCGATCGGCTCGGTTACGCCCAGAGCGACGTGCGATGGGTGCGGGTGCCGTTCAGCGAGGCCATCGCATCGGGCCCGAAGACGTTCGACGCCAACCTCAACCAGTTCTCCATCACCGAACAGCGCAGGGCCGCCGTCGACTTCACGACGCCCTACTTCGACGTGAACCAGGCCGTCGTCACCGTCAGGAACTCACCCGCGGCGAGGGTGAAGAGCCTGGACGACCTCAAGACGCTACGGCTGGGCGCGCAGGTCGGCAGCACCAGCCACACCGCGGCGTTGGCGGTCGGCGGACGCAAGGCGGTCGAGGTGTACAACACGACCGGCGATGCGAAGCTCGCGCTCAGCACCGGCGAAATCGACGCGCTGGTCGCCGATCTCCCGACGGCGTTCACGGTCGCGAGCGAGCTGCGCAACGGAATGATGGTCGGCCAATTGCCTGCCGCCAGCGACGCCGCGGAGCAGTTCGGTGCGGTGCTCGCCAAGCGCAGCGGGCTGACGGCCTGTGTGTCCTCGGCCGTCGACGCGCTGCGCGATGACGGCACGCTGACGCAGTTGCGCAGCGAGTGGTTGGCCGAGGCCGGCAAGGCCCCGCAGCTGGCTTAGCCGCCTAATGGGAGGCGAACAGCGTGTCCTTGACGGGGATCTTGGTTCTCGAGCGGGACGCTGATCACTGAGCCGCCA
>NZ_LZJE01000185.1:0-894 GCF_001666865.1 Mycobacterium sp. E136 | reverse complement strand
CTGTTTGAGCCAACGTACGGTGGGCAGCACCCGTCGTCAAGCAATTCGACGCCGACACCGTGGAATCGGACCTGCCGCGCACCCCGACGACCATGTCGGTTTTCCGCCAGTCTTGTCGGTGCGCGCGTGTAATGGTGAAAGGCATGCACGACGATTTCGACCGCTGTTACCGAGCCGTCCAATCCAAGGATGCCCGGTTCGACGGCTGGTTCGTCACCGCGGTGCTGACCACCAAGATCTACTGTCGGCCGAGCTGCCCTGTTCGTCCGCCGTACGCGCGCAACATGCGGTTCTACCCGACCGCGGCCGCCGCCCAGAAGGCCGGTTTCCGCGCCTGCAAGCGCTGCCGGCCGGACGCCTCCCCCGGTTCGCCGGAGTGGAACGTTCGGGGCGATGTCGTGGCGCGGGCGATGCGGCTGATCGCCGACGGTGTCGTCGATCGCGAGGGTGTCGCCGGGCTGGCCGCCAAACTCGGATATACGACGCGCCAGCTCGAGCGGCTCCTGCAGGCCGAGGTGGGTGCCAATCCGCTTGCGTTGGCGCGGGCGCAGCGGTCGCAGACGGCGCGGGTGCTCATCGAGACCACGGAGTTACCCTTCAGCGACGTCGCGTTTGCGTCGGGGTTCGCGAGCATCCGCCAGTTCAACGACACCGGGCATCGCACTGGCCGCCAGATGGCCGAACAACCCCTCGTATGCGAACGGTGTACGAACCGGCAGCCGCAGGGAGATGGCTCCGGCACCGCCGTCGCCCCCGCCGAACCGTGCCCACGCCCGCTCGCGCAGGACGGTGGGCGCCACGTCGTACACCGTGCGGACGGTGTCGTTGAACTGGCGGATGCTCGCGAACCCCGACGCAAACGCGACGTCGCTGAAGGGTAACTCCGTGGTCTCG
>NZ_LZJE01000184.1:0-1478 GCF_001666865.1 Mycobacterium sp. E136 | reverse complement strand
GGCATCGGCTTCACCTGGGAGCATCCCGCGCATCTTCTGCTGCGCCGGGCCCGCGCCAACGCGGTGCTGGTCGAACATCCGGACTCACTGCGAGACAGAGCTGCTCGCGCCGTACTTCAGGAGATCACGTCATGACCGACACACTCGAGGACTTCCGCGCCGAAGTGCGCGCGTTCATCGCCGAGCACGCCCCGGACATCCCGTACCGCGCCGGGGTGCGCAGCGCCGACAACGAAACCGAGTTCACGGCCCTGCAGCGGTGGACCGGTCAGCTGTACGAGGCCGGATACGTCGGCGCGGACTGGCCGGCCGAGTTCGGCGGCCGCGAGGACCGCACCTCCGGGCACGCGATCGTGGTGGCCGAGGAGTTGGCGCGAGCCCAGGTGCCCGGCGGCCAGAGCGGCAGCGTGCTGGCCGCCCGCGCTCTGATCGACTTCGGCACCGACGAGCAGCGCCGGCGTCACCTCCCGAAAATCCGGTCCGGAGAAGAATTCTGGTGTCAGCTGTTCAGCGAACCCGGGGCAGGCAGCGATCTGGCGTCGCTGCGCACCCGCGCGGTCCGCGACGGCGAGAACTACGTCATCGACGGCCAGAAGGTGTGGACCACCGACGGACACTGGGCGCGGTACGGCTACCTGTTGGCCCGAACCGATCCCGATGCCCCCAAGCACAAGGGCATCAGCGCGTTCATCCTCGACATGTCGGCGCCCGGCGTCAGCGTGCGACCGCTGCGGGAACTCACCGGGACATCGGACTTCAACGAGGTGTTCTTCGACTCGGTGACGGTGCCCGCCGACGCGATGATCGGGGACCCGGGCCAGGGGTGGCTGATCGCCAACTCGACGCTCGCACACGAACGCACGAATGTCGGCGCGGTGGTGGTGAAGCTGCGCGCCGCCCTCGACGGCCTCATCGACCTCGCTCGCCGGGTCGAGATCGACGGCCGCCCGGCCATCGAGAGCGACCGGGTGCGCGACCGGATCGGCGAGTTCAGCGCTCGGGTCGAGGCGCTGTCCGCGCTCACCGGCGCCAACCTCACCCGGTGGCTGCGCGATAAGGAACGCATGCACGACGCCGCGATGGGCAAGCTGATGTTCAGCGAACTCAACCTCGAGATCGCCGCATTCGCCGTCGAACTCGGTGGTGAGGCAGGCGTTCTCGTCGAGGGCGACGCCGCGGCCCTCGACGGCGGCCGCTGGCAGGACGAGTGGCTCTACGCCCGCGCGTTCACCATCGCCGGCGGCAGTTCGGAGATCATGCGCACCATGATCGCCGAACGCGGTCTCGGTTTGCCCCGGGACCGGCGGTGATCAGGCCGGAACCAGCGCAGCGCGGTGCTCGGCGACGCTGCCGTCGAACGCCTCGTCGACGCGGATGCGGCGCAGGAACAGGTGCAGGTCGTGCTCCCAGGTGAAGCCGATGCCCCCGTGTAGCTGCAGGGCGGTGCCGGCCACCTCGCTCGCGGCGTTCTTGGCGTA
>NZ_LZJE01000183.1:0-11056 GCF_001666865.1 Mycobacterium sp. E136 | reverse complement strand
AAATCATCCGCCTCGACGGAGCGCTGCGCTTCCCGCCCAAGTAGCCCCTCTCCCCCTTTGCCCGCGAGCGTGCGTGTCTGCACACGACACGCCGCTCGCGAGCAACATTATGCGCACCCTCGGTGCGCGCGAGCGTGCGCGAACTGCTGCGGAGCCGCGGCGTGTTCTGTGCAAACACGCACGCTCGCGCCAACGTGGGGAGTGCTACTTCTTCTTCGCGTTGAGCCTGGTGACGATCTCGCGGAAGTCGTCGGTCTTGAACGACTGCTCCTCCGCGGTGTTCGCGTAGTCGAGAACCGCCAGCACCGACCGCTCGAGGTGAATGTTCAACAGCCGCTTGGTGCTTTCGACCGCTTGGCGAGGCAGCTCCATGATCTTCTTCGCGCAGGCGATCGCCTCGCTCAGCGGGTCTTCGACGACGTGATTCGCCAACCCCAGCTCGGCGGCGCGCTGCGCCGAGATGCGGGCGCCCGTCAACGCGTACTCCTTGGCGTGCAGCAGGCTCATCTCCAGCGGCCACACCAGGGGCCCGCCGTCGGCGGCGACCAGGCCGACCTGGACATGCGGATCGGCCAGATAGGCATCGTCTTTGATGTAGACGATGTCCGACAGCGCCACCAGGCTGCACCCCAGACCCATCGCGGGACCGTTGACCGCCGCGACCACCGGGATGCGGCAGCGCGCCATGCCCAGCACGATCTCGCGACCGTGCAGGATCGTCTTGGCGCGAAGGTCGGCGTCCTGGCGCAACTCCTCGAGATAGCCGAAGTCGCCGCCGGCCGAAAAGGCCCGTCCCGCACCGGTAATGACCGCCGCGCGGGCCTCGCGGTCCTCCGCGAGCCGCGGCCACAACCAGGCGAGCCCGCAGTGCAGATCGTCGTTGACCGAGTTCAGCGATTCCGGCCGGTTCAGCGTGATGATGCGGAGCGCACCGTCGGCCTGGACGTCGATCTCCGGGGGTAGGTCGTACAACTCAAACTCCTAATCCGAGAATGCGCGAAGCGATGATGTTCTTCTGAATCTGCGACGTGCCGCCCATCACGCTCTGCGCGCGGCTGTACATGTAGGCGCCGAACAGTTCGGGATCGCTCGTGCCCACGGTGGCCAACGCAGCATGCCCCACGGACTGCTCGACCCACGTCATCAACAGTTTGTCCAGCGACCCCTGCGGCCCGTGGGTCAACCCGTCGAGTTGTTCGGAGAGCCTCCTGCGCACGTGCAGCCTCAGCATCTCGGTCTGCACCCACGCCCAGGCCAGCTCCTCGGGAGCCGGTCCGTCCACCCGGGATGCCAACTGCCGCACCAGCTTTCCGTAGCGCGCCGAGAAGCCCAGCGTCGAGGGTTCCCGCTCGTGGCTGACGACGGTCATCGCCAGCTTCCAGCCCTCGCCGGGCGCGCCGACCATGTTCTCGGCGGGCACCCGGGCACCGTCGAACAGCACCTGGCCGAACTCCTTGGTGACGCCGCTGATCATCTTCAACGGCCGCTGTTCGATCCCGGTCTGGTGCATCGGCACGATGAACGCCGAGATGCCCTTGTGCTTCGGCACATTCTTGTCGGTGCGGGCCAACAGCAGACACCAGTCGGCCACATCGGAATAGCTGGTCCAGATCTTGTGGCCGTGGATGACGTACTCGTCACCCTCACAGGTCGCCGTCGTGGTCAGCGACGCCAGATCCGAACCCGCCCCGGGCTCGGAGAAGCCCTGGCACCACCGCTCGGTGCCGTTGATCATTCCGGGCAGGAACCGCTGCCGAAGCTCTTCGCTGCCGTGATGCGACAGCCCGACCACCAGGTATCCCAGGCTGGGCCGCGCCGGCGCCCCCGCCTTGGCGATCTCCTCGTCGACGATGACATCGTAGACAGGTGGCAGATCCTTTCCGCCATACTCTTTCGGCCACGACGTGCCGAAGAACCCGGCTCTGTAGAGTGCCTGATGCCACGCGCCCTGCGCGGCCCAGTACTCGTCGCCCGATGTCGGGAACTTCCCCTTCTGCTCGGTCAGCCAACCGCGCAACCGCTCGCGAAATGCGGCTTCGTCCGGTGAGTCACGAAAGTCCAATGGACAACTCCTCCAACTTCACGGGCCAGGTCTCGGTGGCGGCCAACACCCGGCGCAGGTAGACGTGGGCCAGGCACTCCCAGGTGTTGCCGATGCCGCCGTGCACCTGAATCGAGGTCTCGCAGACGGTCAAAGCCGCTCGTGCACAGTAGATCTTGGCCACTCGGGCCGTCTCGATCGCCTCGGGGGCCGGTAGCTCGTCGACGGCCCAGGCGGCATGCCGCGAGACGCTGACCGAACCCTCGATCAGGGCCAGGCTCTCGGCGAGCAGATGGCTGACCGCCTGGTACGACCCGATGGTTGCGCCGTACTGCTCGCGCACCTTGGCGTACTCGACGGCCAGATCCTGGGCGCCCCTGGCGGACCCTACGAGGTCGGCGCATGTGACCGTCAGCGCCAGGGCCCGCCACCGGCCCGCATCCTCGTCCGACAGTCCGTCGAGCTCGGCGGGCGATTCGATCACTCCGGCAAGGCTGTTCGTCAGGTCGACCGACTCCCTCGGTTCGGCGACGGCCGGTTCATGCCCGCTACGTGCCCGCAGGTCGTCGGCGAGCACCGGCCCGATGAACGGCACGTCGACCAGGCCACGGGCGAACTCCTCGGCCACGATCGCCACCTCGACACCCGACGCGCCGTCCGAGCGCAGCGTGCGAAAGCCGGTGGCGTCCACCGCCTTCTCCAGTCGGGCCAGCCTGCTGGCATCCTCGAGATCGGCCACCGACCCGGGGCCGAGGTCATCGGCCAGGCTCGCGGCGGCGGACCGCAGCTGTTGTTGTTCACTTGTCAGACGGACGTCCACAGACGCTCCTTCAACACTCGACGCAGAACCTTCCCCGACGGCAGCCGCGGGATCTCGGGCACGACGACCACCCTTGTAGGCCGCTTGTACGACGCCAGTCGCTCCCCCACCCACGCCGCCAATTCGTCTTCGGGCACTGCGGTATTCGTCTTCACGGCGGCGACGATCGCTTCGCCGTTGGCCGTGTCGGGCACACCGAAGACCGCGCAGTCGTCGACCGCGGGATGCCCGTGCAGCACCGCCTCGACCTCGGCGGGTGCGACCTGAAAACCGCGCACCTTGATCATCTCCTTCGACCGGTCGGTGATCCGCAGCCAGCCGTCGTCGTCCAGATAACCCACGTCGCCGGTGCGGTACCACCCGTCGTCGAAGGCCGACGCCGTCGCCGACTCCGGCAGGTAGCCCACCATCACCGAATCCGACTGCACCTCGATCTCGCCGGCCTGCCCCGTCTCGAGGGCCGCACCGCTGTCCAGCGACACCACCCGCACCCGCACACCGGGCACAGGGCGGCCCACGGTGTCGAGGTGTCGGCCGTCGACGTCGTTGCATGAGATGACCGGTAGCTCGCTGGCGCCGTACGCCGTCGCCCACTTGACCCCGGTCCTGGCGGTCACCGCCTCCGCGACGCTCTGGGTCACCGGCGTCGCGCACCACATGATGTAGCGCAGCGACGACAGATCGTGCGACTCCAGATCCGGGTGTGCGGCCAGCGCCAAAGCGATTGGCGCCACGGCCATCTCGATGGTGATCCGGTCGCTTTCGATGTGCCGGAGCATGGTGTCGATGTCGAAGCGCCGATGCAACCGGATCCACGTCCCCGTCTCGAGCGCCATCACGATGTTGAGCAGACCCAGGATGTGCGAGGGCGGCGTCATGATCTGCATGCGGTCCGACGACGACAGCTGCAGAGCATTGCGCCAGTGCCGAACCGCTACGTCGAACGCGGCGTGGGTGTGGCGCACGGCCTTCGGCATGCCGGTGGTACCCGAACTGAACACGAACAGCGCGTCGGCCCGGGGATCGGGTGCGTCGAATTCACGGTCGCCGGCGACGATCGGATCGTCGAGCGAGAGCATCGGCATGAGTTCGGCGAGCAACGGGTGATCACCGACCGCATGCACCGGCCGGGTCAGCGTCAGCGCGTGTTCGATCTCCGTGCGCCGCCACGCGGGGCTGAGCAAGACCGCCGAGGCGCCCAGCCGCCAGACGGCGCGCAGCGCCACGACGAACTCGGGTCGGTTCGACGACATCAGCGCGACCCTGTCGCCGGCGTGCACTCCGCGCTCTTCCAGGGTGGCGGCCATTCCGGCACTCAGCGCGTCGAGCTGCGACAGCGTGTAGTCCCGCTGCTCGAAGGCGAGCGCGATCGCCTCACTCACACCCTGTCCTCACTAGTGGTCACCGGGCCGGAATTCGCTTTGAGAATAGCGTATCATTTAGCGAGAATGATATTCTCGCCCAGTTAGAACCGATATGCCAGGAGAGTTGTTGATGACGGCGGATCCGATGCCTGACCAGCCAGCACAGGGCGGACAGGTGACGATCGTGCTCGACCGCAAGAAGGTGTCGGTGACGCGCGTCGCCGACGAGACGCTCCTGGAGAGCGCCAGGCGGGCCGGGTTGTCCCCGCCCTTCTCGTGCGAAGCGGGCAACTGCGGCACCTGCATGGGCAAGCTGACCGAGGGCCGCGCCACGATGCGGGTCAACGACGCGCTCGACGAGGACGAGGTCGACGAGGGATACATCCTCACCTGCCAGGCGATTCCGGATACCGACACGATCTGCGTGACCTACGACGACTGAGCCGTGATGTCGCCGTGTTCGTCGACGCGGGGCGCCGGTCGATACTCCGGTTCGTAGCCGGCGATCTGAATCGGGCTGCGCACCAACCGGAAATCACCCGCGGTCACGATCACCTCGGGCGTCTGCTCCAGCGCCTCGGGCAGCGTGCGCACCGCGGCGACCGGAAGACCCAACGGGCGCAACCGCGCTTCCCACCCCGCGGCCGTGTCGGTGGCCAGCGCGGCGGCCACGACCTCCAGCACTTCGTCACGCTTGGCCGCGCGTTCGGCCATCGTCGGAAAACCCTCGATACCCGCCTCCGCCGAGAACGCCCGCCAGAACCCGTCGTGCGTGATGAACAGCGCCAGATAGCCCTCCGCCGTCGCGAACAGCTGTGCCGGAACGTAATACGAGTGCGCGCCGAAGGGATAGCGCAACGGCACCGCGCCGTCGTTGAGATATGCCGAGGCGCGGTAGTTCAGCTGCGAGAACATCACGTCGCGCAGGGACACGTCCACCTGACCACCGCGGCCCGACACGATCTGCGCCAGCAGTCCGAGCGCCGCCGCCAGACCGGTCGAGTTGTCGGCCGACGAGTACCCCGGCAGGGTCGGCGGCTCGTCGGGATGTCCCGTCATGGCCGCCACCCCGGTGGCCGCCTGGATGACGTAGTCGAATGCGGGGTCGTCGCCGCCCTCGAGCCCGAAACCCGTCATCGCGACACAGACGATGCGTTCGTTGAACCGCCGAAGCGATTCGTACGTGAGGCCGAGCTTCTTGATCGCGGACGGCTTCATGTTCACCAGCAGCGCATGGGATTCCGCGACAAGCTCGCCGAGACGTGCGCGGCCGTCCTCGGACTGCAGATCGAGGACGACGCTCTTCTTGTTGCGGTTGAGACTGGCGAAGTAGCTGTCGCCGACCTGACGGGAGATCTCCCCGCCCGGCGGCTCGACCTTGATGACCTCAGCGCCCAGGTCGGCCAGCAGCATGGTGGCGTACGGGCCGGCCAGCATGACTCCGACCTCGATGATCCGGATGCCGGCCAGCGGTGCGCCAGCGCTCACCGCACCGCCTTGGCCAACTCCGCGATGACCTCGCGCGTGCGGTATTTCGATGCGATCAGCTCATCGCGATTCTCGCCGATCGGCAGCAGACGTACGGACAGGTCGGTCACTCCTGCGTCGGCGAATCGCTTGAAGCGTGCCAGGATCGCTTGCTCGTCACCGGCCGCGCAGAGATCGCCGACATCGCGGGCGTCGCCACGGTCCAGCAGTCGCTGGTAGTTCGGTGACGTCTCGGCTTCGGCGAGGATGCGGTTCGCCCGGTCCTTGGCGGCTTCGATCTCCGAATTCGCGCACAGGCACACCGGTATCCCCGCGACGATGCGGGGAGCGGGCCTGCCTGCCTCGGCGGCAGCCTTGTTGATCTTGGGGGCGATGTGCTCGCCGATTGCCTTCTCGTCGGCCATCCACAGCACGGTGCCGTCGGCGCGCTCCCCGGCGATCTGCAGCATCACCGGACCCAGTGCGGCCACCAGGACCGGCAGCGGGTTCTCCGCGCCGAGGACCGTCGGGTTGTGCACCGTGAAGGTGTCGTTCTCGACGTCGACGTCGCCGGGGCCGGCGAGTGCGGCGTTGAGCACCTCGAGATAGTCGCGGGTGTACGCAGCCGGCTTCTCATAAGGGATGCCGAGCATGTCGCGCACGATCCAGTGGTGCGACGGTCCCACCCCGAGCGCGAGCCGCCCGCCCGCCACCGCATGCACCGACAGCGCCTGACGCGCGAGCGCGATCGGGTGCTGCGCCTGCAGCGGCACCACCGCGGTGCCGAGCTCGATCTTCGAGGTGTGCGCGGCCATCAGCGCAACCATGGTCAGACAGTCGAAGTCGTTGGGCACCTGCGGCATCCATGCGGTATCCAATCCCGCAGATTCGGCCCACTCGATGTCGGAGACCAGCTTGTTGACCTTGCGCGCCATATCGCCGCGTTCGGCCCCGATCATCACGCCAAGGCGCATGTCAGTTCTTCCTCCGGGAGTTCAGCGGCGAGCGAGTCATTGCTCGCTCAATGTCAGCTTGCGGACCTCGTCGACCAGCGTGTCCAGCGAAGTGCCCGTGGGGAACACCGCAGCCGCGCCCGCGGACAGGAGCTTGGGCACATCGCCCTGTGGGATGGTGCCACCGACGACGACGGCGATGTCGCCGGCGTCGGCCGCGCGCAGCGCCTCGACCGTGCGCGTGGTGAGAGCCACGTGCGCGCCCGAGAGGATCGAAAGCCCAACCAGCGCAACGTCTTCCTGCAGGGCGATCGACACGATGTCCTCGATGCGCTGCCGGATTCCGGTGTAGATCACCTCGAAGCCCGCGTCGCGCAGCGTCCGCGCGACGATCTTGGCGCCGCGATCGTGCCCGTCAAGGCCGGGTTTGGCGACCAGGACCCGCACCGGGCCGGCCGTGGAAGAGTCCGCCATCAGAACACCACCGGCTGCTGGAACTCGCCCCACACCGACTTCAACGTCGAAACCATCTCTCCAACAGTGCAGTAGGCGTTGGCGCAGTCGACCAGCTTGTGCATCAGGTTGTCGTCACCTTCGGCCGCGCGCGCCAGCGCCGCCAGTGATGCGGAGACCGCGGTGGCGTCGCGCTCGGCCTTGACCTTCGCGAGCCGCTTGAGTTGCAGATCGCGGCCCTCGGCATCGAGTTCGTAGGTCGCGATCTCGGGCGGCGGCTCGTCGGAGACGAACTTGTTGACCCCGACTACCGGTCGCTCGCCCGATTCGATCTCCTGGTGGATCTTGAACGCCTCGTCGGCGATCAGGCCCTGCAGGTATCCGTCCTCGATCGCACGGACCATGCCGCCGTGGGTTTCGAGATCGTGCATGATCTCGATGATCTTCTCCTCCGTCGCGTCGGTGAGCGCCTCGACGAAGTACGACCCGCCGAGCGGGTCGGCGACCTTGGTCACGCCGGTCTCGTAGGCGAGGATCTGCTGCGTACGCAACGCCAGGGTCGCCGATTCCTCGCTGGGCAGTGCGAACGGTTCGTCCCACGCCGCGGTGAACATCGACTGCACGCCACCGAGCACCGCGGCCATCGCTTCATAGGCGACGCGGACGAGGTTGTTCTGGGCCTGCGGCGCGAACAGCGATGCGCCGCCGGCCACACAGCCGAATCGGAACATCGACGCCTTGTCCGACGAGGCCCCGTAGCGCTCGCGCACGATCGTCGCCCAGCGCCGCCGTCCGGCGCGGTACTTGGCGATCTCCTCGAAAAAATCACCGTGGGTGTAGAAGAAGAACGAGATCTGCGGTGCGAACTGGTCAATCGTCATGCGCCCGCGTTCAACGACGGTGTCGCAGTAGGTGACGCCGTCGGCGAGGGTGAACGCCATCTCCTGCACCGCGTTGGCGCCCGCGTCGCGGAAGTGCGCACCGGCAACCGAGATCGCGTTGAACTTGGGCACCTCGGCCGCGCAGAACTCGATGGTGTCGGCGATCAGCCGCAGCGACGGTTCGGGCGGCCAGATCCACGTGCCGCGCGATGCGTACTCCTTGAGGATGTCGTTCTGGATGGTGCCGGTGAGCTTGGCCCGCGGCACCCCCTTCTTCTCTGCAGCGGCGACGTAGAACGCCAGCAGGATGGCGGCGGTGCCGTTGATCGTGAAGCTGGTGCTGATCTTGTCCAGCGGGATGCCGTCGAAGAGGATCTCCGCGTCGGCGAGCGTGTCGACCGCGACGCCGACCCGGCCGACCTCTTCGCCGTACTCGGGGTCATCGGAGTCGTAGCCGCATTGCGTGGGCAGGTCCAGCGCCACCGACAGCCCGGTTCCGCCCTGGTCGAGCAGGTAGCGGTAACGCCGATTGGACTCCTCGGCCGTCCCGAACCCCGAATACTGGCGGAACGTCCACGTCTTCCCGCGGTACCCCGTGGCGAAGTTTCCGCGGGTGAACGGATACGTGCCCGGCGGAGGCGGTTCCGTCGCCCGGTCCGTCGGCCCATACACCGGCTCGAGCGGGATCCCCGACGGGGTCTGTACTGGCTCGCTCATCACGGATAACGTACTTGCAAAAAATGAGAATGCCAATACCGCAGGCCGGAAACGTGCACCGGAGAAGGGGCGTCCCCCACCGTCGAAAGCCCGCGAAGACCCGGTACACAGCGAATATGGCACTTGCGTAAAATGAGAACGCCAATACCGGCTGTAGTCGGGGTCCGCTAGCATCGTGGGGCGACGCAGGTCGCAGCCAAAGGAGGTCCATGTCCGCCTTCACTGACCGCACGCTCGTCGTCTCCGGCGGCAGTCGCGGCATCGGTCTCGCGATCGCGCTCGCCGCGGCCAGGCGGGGCGCCAACGTCGTGCTGCTGGCCAAGACGGCCGAACCTCATCCGAAGTTGCCGGGCACCGTGCACACCGCGGTCGCGGAGGTCGAGGCCGCCGGCGGCAAGGGCGTGGCGGTGGTCGGCGACGTCCGACAGGAAGAGGACGTGCAACGTGCGGTGGACGCGGCCGTCGAGCATTTCGGCGGCGTGGACGTCGTGGTCAACAACGCCAGCGCCATCGCCACCGAGCCCACCGAGCAATTGGCGGCCAAGAAGTTCGACCTGATGATGGACATCAACGTGCGCGGCACGTTCCTGCTCACCAAGGCGGCGCTGCCCTACCTGCGCAAGTCCGCGGCACGCGCCCAAGGAGCCGAGCCGGCAGGCGCGCACGTGATCACGCTGGCGCCGCCACTGAACATGAACCCGCACTGGTTGGGCGCTCACCCCTCCTACACCTTGTCGAAGTACGGAATGACTCTGCTCTCGCTGGGGTGGGCCGCCGAGTACGCGGAAACCGGCATCGGATTCAGCTGCCTGTGGCCCGAGACCTACATCGCGACGTCTGCGGTCGCCAACGCGCCCGGCTTCCAGGAGATGCTGGACCGGTCGCGCGACCCGCAGATCATGGGTGACGCGGCCGCGGCGATCCTGTCGCGCCCCCCGGCCGATGTGAACGGCAAATGCTTCATCGACTCCGAACTGCTCGCCGAGTCCGGCGTGACAGACCTGTCGCGCTACGGCGGTGGGGACGACCCCATCCTTGATATCTTCGTCGACAAATCATGAGCATCGCACTGCTGCTCGAGATGGCCTCGAGCAATCCGGACCGCACCGCCGTGGTGTCGGGTGAATTGCGGCTGACCACAGCCGAGTTGAGTGAGCTGGCCGACGGCGGGGCTGGTGTCATCGCCGCCTCGGGCGCATCGCACGTCGCATACGTCGGCATGGGCGGCGCGTTGCTGCCGCTGCTGTTGTTCGCGTCGGCGCGGGCCGGGGTGCCGGTGACGCCCCTGAACTACCGGCTCAGCGCCGACGGACTCCGCGAGCTCATCGACCGCCTCCCCCAGCCTCTCGTCGTCGCCGACGCCGAATATCGCGAGATGGTCGCGGGTGCGGGCAAGCAGGTCATGGGCTCCGACGAGTTCCTTGACGCCGCGCGCACCGCCGAGCCCGCCGCGGAGTTCCCCGACCCGGAGGACGTCGGGGTCGTGCTGTTCACCTCCGGCACGACATCGCGCCCGAAAGCCGTTGAGCTGACCCACAACAATCTCACCAGCTACATCACCGGCACGGTCGAGTTCGATTCCGCCGAACCCGGTGACGCGGCGCTGATCTGCGTCCCGCCATATCACATCGCGGGCGTCAGTGCGGCGCTGTCGAATCTCTACGCCGGCCGGAAGATGGTGTACCTGCCGCAGTTCGACGCCGGCGAATGGATCCGGTTGGTGCGCGACGAGGGCGTGACGTCGGCGACCGTTGTGCCGACGATGCTGGACCGAATCGTCACCGCGCTGGAGGCCGAGAATGCATCGCTGCCGACGCTGCGCAGCCTGGCTTACGGCGGTTCGAAGGTGCCACTCCCGTTGGTGCGCAAGGCGCTTTCGCTGTTACCGGAGGTCGGATTCGTCAACGCCTACGGCCTGACCGAGACCAGCTCGACCATCGCCGTGCTCGGCCCCGACGACCACCGTGAGGCGCTTGCCTCCTCCGACGAGGCGGTCTTACGCAGATTGGGCTCGGTCGGTCAGCCGGTGCCCGGGATCGACGTTCAGATCCGCGATGCCGACGGCACGGTGCTCGGCCCCGGCGAAACCGGAGAGCTGTTCGTCCGCGGCGATCAGGTGTCCGGCCGCTATTCGGAGATCGGCTCGGTGCTCGACGCCGACGGGTGGTTCCCCACCAAGGACATCGCGATGCTCGACGAGGACGGCTATCTGTTCATCGGCGGGCGCTCCGACGACACGATCATCCGCGGCGGCGAGAACATCGCACCGGCCGAGATCGAGGACGTCCTCGTCGAACATCCGGCGGTGCGCGATTGCGCCGTCGTGGGCCCGGAGGACCCGCAGTGGGGTCAGATCATCG
>NZ_LZJE01000182.1:0-3187 GCF_001666865.1 Mycobacterium sp. E136 | reverse complement strand
GTTCGGGTTCTGCGCTGGCTTCCTCGTCGAGAACCGGTTCGCTGGTGTCGCGCTGCTGCTCCATCGCGTCGGCGACGGGAACGTCGTCGGGCAAGCCTTCGCTGTCTGACATGCCGGTCGAGTACCCGAGCGCCCGATAGCGAAACGGCGCCCCCTCGGGGTTCGGCGGGAAAAGTCCGATATGCGAATCGCTTCTCGTCCGCTATGCGAAGAGTCGATCGGAGAACCGTTTTGCCCGAGAAGTGCTCGGGTAGGCGGGCCTCATGTCGATCTCGTCGACGCCACGTTCGGTGCTCCTCTGGCATGTGCACGGGTCTTGGACCGAATCCTTTGTGGCAGGCCGTCATCGCTGTGTATTGCCTGTGAATCAGCGTAGAGATTCCTACGGCCGCGGGCTGTGCGGGCGCAATTGGCCACGGGCGCACGAGGTTTCGTTTGACGATCTGTATGACGAGGACATCGACCTGGTGGTCTTGCAACGCCCCGAGGAAATCGTGCTGACGAACCGGTGGCTGGGACGACGACCGGGTCGAGACGTACCCGCGGTCTACGTGGAGCACAACGCCCCGAGACCGTTCGCGGTCGACAGCGTTCATCCGGTTGCTGAGCGGACCGACATCCCGATCGTCCACGTGACCGACTTCAACCGGCTCATGTGGAACAACGGTTCCGCCCCGACTCGCGTCATCACTCACGGGATCGCCGACCCGGGGTTGCTCTACCGCGGGGACGTCGCGGCCGCCGCGACGATGATCAACGAACCGTGCAGGCGCTGGCGCACGGTCGGCGCGGATTTGCTGGCCGGGTTCTCCGAGTACGTCCCGATCGACGTCTGGGGCATCGACACCGACGTGATCAGCGAATGCATCGCCAATCCGCGGGTGTTTGGAAGAGGTGACGTCCCGACCGCCGCCCTGCTGCCCGAGGTGGCCCGGCGTCGCGTCTTCCTGCACACCGCCCGGTGGACGTCGCTGGGTCTGTCGCTGATCGAGGCGATGTTCATCGGAATGCCGGTGGTGGCCGTCGCGTCGACGATGGCGCCGCTGGTCGTGCCGCCGGAAGCCGGTGTGGTGAGCGTTGACGTCGACACCCTCGGCCGCGCATTGGAGTCCTTCGTCGCGGACGGCGCCGCCGCCACCGCGGCCGGTAAGGCGGCGCGCGATTTCGCCAAGGCGCAGTTCGGAATCGATCGGTTCCTTACGCAATGGGACGACCTCATCGATGAGTGCTGCCGGTGACAAGGAAAGGAGGGCGCCAATGAAGATCGCAATGGTGTCAGAGCACGCCAGCCCGCTCGCTGCGCTCGGCGGAGTCGACGCCGGAGGCCAGAACGTGCACGTCGCCGAGTTGTCGGCGGCACTGGCCAGGCGGGGCCATCAGGTCGACGTCTACACCAGAAGAGACGACCCGAAACTTCCCGACCGGGTCGTCACGGCGCAGGGATACACCGTGGTGCACGTGCCGGCCGGACCTGCCGAACCGCTCCCCAAGGACGAACTCCTCGCCCATATGGGGCCCTTCGCGCAATTCCTCGACGACGAATGGGCAACCGACCGACCCGACGTGGCCCACGCCCACTTCTGGATGTCCGGCATCGCAACCCAACTCGCGGCCCGCCATCTCGACCTGCCCGCCGTGCAGAGCTTTCATGCGCTCGGTGTGGTGAAGCGTCGCCATCAGGGTGTCCGTGACACCAGTCCGCCGGACCGGTTGCACCTCGAGGCGACGGTGGCCCGCTCCGCCACCTGGGTAGCCGCCACGTGCACCGACGAGGTGTTCGAGTTGATGCGCATGGGCCGGTCCCGCAACCGGATCTCCGTGGTGCCGTGCGGCGTGGATCTGGACCTGTTCAGCCCGGAAGGTCCCGTCGCGCCGCGGGGTGACATGCGACGCATCGTCAGCGTCGGCCGGTTCGTGCCGCGGAAGGGTTTTGACGTCGTCGTGCGCGCATTGCCGCATCTGCCCGATACCGAGCTGGTGATCGTCGGCGGACCCGAGGCGTCCCAGCTCGACGCCGAGCCCGAGGCGCGTCGATTGATGGGCCTGGCAGGGGATTTGGGAGTCGCGGACCGCGTGCACCTCTACGGCTCGGTGTCTCGCGGCGATATGCCGGCCATCCTTCGGTCAGCCGACGTGGTCGCGTGCACGCCGTGGTACGAACCGTTCGGCATCGTGCCGCTCGAGGCGATGGCGTGTGGTGTTCCGGTGGTCGCCTCGGCGGTCGGCGGAATGCTCGACACCGTTGTGCACGATGTGACCGGACAACTCGTCAAGCCCAAGCGCCCCGACGAGGTCGCCAAGGCGGCGAACACCCTGCTGCGAGACGACTTCCTGAGGCAGAGCATGGGTGCCGCCGGCCGGGATCGTGCGCGGGCCCGCTACTCCTGGGACCGGATCGCCGCCGACAGTCAGCGGATCTACGACCGGCTGGTGCCGGTGCGGGTGCCGGCGACCAGCGTGTCGTCGGGATGACCGGTTCAGCCCGACTCCAGCAGACGCACCGCTCGCTCGAGCTCGCTGGGCAACGTGCGCCGCTGCGCGACGACCGCGGGAAGGCGAACCACCGCCTCGACCGCGCCCTTGGCATGTTCGCGATCACGCAGCGCCGCGGCGACCATTCGACCACTTGCGTTCAGGCAGCGGCCAATCGGACGTCGCAACCATGTGGTGAGCACGTCGTTGCGCAGCACCCGTGCGGCCTGCGCGGCGGTCGTGGCGCGCGCCGAGGAGGGCTGGTGGATCGCCACCAGTTCGGGGTGGTAGCAGAGGTCCCATCCGGCCGCAGCCATATCGAGCGCCAGCAGTTGCTCCTCGCCGCGGAAGTGCAGGATGTCGCTGAAACCCCCGGCCTGCTGAAACGCCCGCTTGCGCACTATGGCTGCACAGCTCATGAAGCCGAGAATCGACGGGCCCGGCAGGTCCGGTCGCCGGCCGAGAGCGCTGTGTGCCAGCTGTGTGGAGAACGAATCCTCGCGGCGCTGCGGCCACACGATCGTGCGCGCGGCGAGCAGTCCCACCGACGGATGCCGTTCGAACGCCTCCACCGCGGCCGCCGGGGACTCCGGCGTCCACCAGGAGTCGTCATCGCAGAAGGCGATGTACGGAGTGGGGCACGCCGCCACCCCGACGTTGCGGCCGACCGCGCCACGATTGGTGTCGAGCCGGATGAGCTGGAGGCGGTTCGCCG
>NZ_LZJE01000181.1:0-603 GCF_001666865.1 Mycobacterium sp. E136 | reverse complement strand
GCGGGAACTGCTGGGCGTAGTAGGAAGTCGTCGGGGTCGATGTTGAGGGCACCAGCTCCTACGGTGCAGGGTTGACACAGGCATTGCAGATCAACGACATTCACGTCGTCGAGGTCAACCGTCCCGACCGCTCGGCGCGGCGGTCAAGGCGTCGAGCTCAGCGGTCAGCTCACGGTCTTGGCGCTCGAGGTACCCGATGCGTTGCGCGAGCGCTTTACAGGCGATCAGCACCGATACCGTTGTGGGGTCCTCGTGTGCGCGGGGGCGGCAGCCGGCCAGCGCTTCGACCAGACGCAGGGTGGTGGGGTAACGGCGGTAGCGTTCCCGAAGATCGGCCGGGGCGGTCACAAGCAGGTCCTTGATCTGCTGGATAGCCGCGGTGCGGGCTTTGATCGCGCCGCGACGAGCGATCAGCAGCGCTTTGAGGGCCCCGGTGCGGGAGTCTTTGGGCACGGCAAGGCCGTGGCCGGCCAACACCGCACGAGCAGCGCTATAAGCATCGAGAGGGTCGGACTTGCCTTGGCGGCGCCGCGCCGAGCGGTCGGGACGGTTGACCTCGACGACGTGAATGTCGTTGATCTGCAATGCCTGTGTCAACCCTGC
>NZ_LZJE01000180.1:0-8001 GCF_001666865.1 Mycobacterium sp. E136 | reverse complement strand
GTTCGCCCACATCGCCGCCACGGCCTCGGCGGGATCGGCGGGCAGCTGCCGGGTGGTCACCATCTGGCGTCGCTCCACCTCACCGACGATCGCCAGCAGAAGTTCGTCGCGTGACCCGAAGTGATGCAGCAGCATGCGGTGGCTGGTGCCGACCGCGGCCGCTAGGTCACGAAGCGGGCGGTCACCGATGCCGTTGCGTGCGACCTCCGCAACGAGGTCGTCCAGCAGTTCCTTGCGACGCTCGAGGTCAGGGGGTCGGGCCATCGAGCCGATGCAGATGCTCGCAGCGCGCCTTCAACCCCTCGGCCTCGAGGTCGAGGTAGCGCCTGGTCATCGACCGCATCAACAGGCCGACAAGAGCCCCGATGGGCCCGCGTTGTTCGAGTCGTTGGTGAATGCGGGTCCGATCGCCTCCGACCGGGATCACGTCGTGGCGAGCCACCGTCAGCCCGCCGGGCGAACGCTGCACCCAGGTCCACGACACTCCGGGGGTCGCTTCGGTGACCTCCCAGACCAGCTTCGGCATGCGCGGTTGCTTGATCTCGAATCGGTTGCCCACCACCACTTCTCGGGTGTCAAGCGCCGTGAGGCGGGTCACCGAGGCCGTCCACTCCGGCCAGCGCTCGACATCACTGAACACGTCCCATACGGCAGCGGCCGGTGCATCGATATCGGCAGCACACTCGGTAATCATGTACCAAATGGTACATCCATGCCGTCGGCGAGAGAAGGGCCAAACCGCGCGTGCGGCAAGATTGCCTGGACATGACGCTCAGCGACCGCCCCACCACACGTCGGCGACACATCCTCCGGCTGGTGTTGTTCGCCGCGTTCCTGCTCGGCATGTTCTATCTGGTCGCGGTGACCGGGGTGATCGACGTCGAGCACGTCCGTCGCACCGTGGCGTCCACCGGCCCCATCGCGCCGTTGGTCTACGTCGTGGTTTCGGGCCTGCTCGGCGCGGTGTTCGTCCCCGGTCCGATCCTCGCGGCCGCAAGCGGCGTGCTGTTCGGTCCGCTGGTCGGCACGTTCGCCACCCTTGGCGCGACGGTCACCACCGCCTGCGTCACCAGCCTGGTCGGCAGGCGCGCCGGACGCGACAGCGCACGGGCTCTGCTCGGAGAGGACCGGGCGGCCCGGCTCGACGGCCTCATCGCGCGCGGCGGGCTGTGGGCCGTCGTCGGTCAACGCTTCGTTCCGGGCATCTCCGACGCGCTCGCCTCCTATGCCTTCGGCGCGTTCGGAGTTCCGTTGTGGCAGATGGCCGTCGGCGCCTTCATCGGGTCGGTCCCGCGAGCCTTCGTGTACACCGCACTGGGAGCGTCGATTTCGGACTTGTCCTCACCGCTGACATACGCGGCGATCGCGGTGTGGTGCATCACCGCGGTCGCCGGCGCGTTCGCCGCGCACCGGGGCGTCCGGAGCTGGCGCGGACGGGCACGCACCGACGAGGACGGGACCGCGCCCGATCCCGACGACTGCTAGTCCGGAAGCGAGGCGCTGCCCGGCGGCGGGGCGAGCTGCCATGTGTCACAGGCCATCGCGAGCATGGCGTACGTGCCGACGACGAAGATCAGCTCCATCGCCTGATGCGTGCCGAGTTCGTCGACGAGACGACGCCAGGTGGCCGGCGCCGCGCGGCCGTCGGCGAGCAGCTCGTCGGTGGCCTCGAGTACCAGCCGGTCCACCCCGTCGAATTCGGTGTTACCGCGGGTGATCCGGGCGATGTCGTCGTCGGACAGGCCGCCGGCCTTGGCGACCTTGACGTGCTCGCCCCAGAAGAACGACGAGCGGTGCGCATGCGCCAGCCGCAGCACCGCCAATTCGCGCAGGCGCAGGGACAGCTCACCGCGTTGCAGCAGAAAAGCGTTGTAGGCGAGGAATTTCTGTGCCATCTTCGGATGCCGGGCCAGTGCCCCGATGATGTCGAAATTGAGCGGGTCCCGGGGCTCTCCAGAACCGGCCCGCGGAACGTCGCCGCCCGGTATCCCCATCAGCGCGCCGACAGCGGCGTACTCGTCGTCGCCCCACTCGTCAGCGGTCAGCGGCGTCAGGAGCGGCGTGGCATCCTCGGTCATGGTCACCTTTCTTCGCGGTGCAGTTCCGCGAGGGCGTGGATCTGCTCGAGGTAGTGCTCGAGCGACCGGTGGACGAACCGCGCGGAGACGATCGTCGTGCCCGCTTCCGCCATGGCGCGCAACGTCTCCCGCGTGGCCTCGGGGTTCTCGATCGGATCGAGAGGGCGGTCGGCGGCCAGCACGACTTCGAAACCGGGCGGGACGTCGCGCGCCCGCAGCCACTCCGCGGCGGTCTCGAGTGAGATGCCGAACGGTGCCCAACCCTCGGCGAGGGTGAGCGCCCGTCGCAGCGAACGCCGGGTCCGGCCGCCCACCCAGATCGGCATGTGAGCCTGCAGTGCACACGGGTCGACGATCAGGCCGCCGAACGAGTAGTACTCACCCTCGTAGGAGGGCTCATTGCTCGACAGGGCCGCACGCAGGGCCCGCAGCGCGTCGTCGGCGCGCGGGCCGCGGTCCTCGAACGGGGCACCCAGAAGATCGAATTCCTCTTTGAGCGAGCCGACGCCGACGCCGAGGATCAACCGGCCGCGGCTGACGTGATCCAGTGTGCCGTACCGCTTCACGATGGCCAGGGGATGGTGGTATCCGAGCACCAGCGTCATGGTGACGAGTCGAATCCGCTCGGTGCGGGCCGCGACGTAACCCAGGGTGGCCAGCGGGTCCCAGTACCTCGCGCCGCGCCGCCCCGCCTCGGACGCCGGGATGCCGATGTGCTCACTGCAGGTCAGGTGGTGGTAGCCGAGCCGGTCGGCCGCCTCGGCGACGCGACCGATGTCCTCGACTCCTGCGTCGCGTTCCCACGTGAGTGCCGCTCCGGCGACATTGGTGACGACCGGTGTCGCGATGCCCAGTTTCAAGTCAGTGGCTCTTCGCCCGCCAGGATGGTCCGGTGCATGAGGCGACCGCTGTCGACCGCGTAAGGCAGCGCGCGGTGCATGGTGCCCGTGTTGTCCCAGATCAGCAGATCGCCGACCTCCCACTCGTGCCGATAGACATACTGCGGCTGCGTCGCCCAATCCCGAAGCCGGGCAAGCAGGGCGCGGCTCTCCTCGACGGGCATGCCGACGACGTAATCGGCTGTCGCGCCGAGTAACAGGGATTTGCGGCCGGACCGATGCGTCCACACGATGGGGCACGCCTTCGTCGGCGACTTCTGCCAGAACGCGATCTCGTCGTAACTCATCTCCGGCGTCACATAGTACTGAGACCGTTCGGCGCTGTGCACCACGCGGAGGTCGGCGATGAGGTCCTTGTCCGATTGCGGCAGATCGTCGTAGGCGGCGTAGGTGTTGCAGAACTCCGTCTCGCCGCCGCTATCGGCGAGTTTCACCGCGCGAAGCAGCGTGGCCAGGTTCGGATAGGGCTGCAGGGAGCCATCGAAGTGCCAGAACAGCGAACCCTTGAGGTACTTCGCTCGCTGGTTGACGCTTTCGTCGAGCGAGATCTTGTAGATCCCGTCCTCGCCCTCGTTGGCCACGACGGTACCCAGCGTCTTGGCGATCGCGACCTGTTGCTCGTCGCTGATGGGCAGTCCGCGAAAGAACACGACACCGCGTTGTTCCAGTGTGGCGCGGATCTTTTCGGCCGCACGGCCGCTGCACAACGTGTCCAGGTCGGTGCGGATCTCGCTGCCGATCCTGGGTGTCAGGTCGACGACGTCCAATTGTGCGGAGGTCAGGCCCACGGCGCTCAACTCACCCTTGTCAGTATCGTGCTGGCCGAATGCTTGACTCGCGGCTGGTGCCACAGCTCGACCGCGAGCGAGACGGTGATCAGAGAGTAAAGAAGGTTGCGCAGGTTTGCGACGTCTTCGGGCAGCGGCTCGGAGTAGTCGAACTTGTCGATGTAGGCCACCGCTTCCTCGGCATACGGAAAGATCTCGTCGTAGAACGCACGGATCTGGTCCATCGAACTGTTGACCCGCTTCACATATCGCGCGTGGCCGTCCTCGATGGCCCATTCGGGCACGAGGTGTTCGAGCTGCGAAAACGCCGGTGGCAGAGAGGCGCTCATCGCATCGCCTTCTGTTCTCCTGCGGCCTTCACTCCGTTTTCCACGTAGTCGCCGACGACCTTGTGGAAGTGGCGGAGCAGGATCTCCTCGTCGTTCATCGTGAAATGGGTGAGCGCGCCGCTGTTCAGCATCGCCTGCAGGCCCTCCGAGGGACTGGCATCCTCGAGGATGATGTCGTTGAGGTAAGTGATCGTCAGCTCCTGGCCCAGCCGCTCCTTGTGCGTCGTCGGGGGCTGGTAGTACGCCTCGGTCTCGAAGATGTGCGAGTGCGGCCCGGTGGGCCAGTGCGTGTGGACGGTGAAACCGGACGCACCGAATATCAGCACGAAGTTCGGGAAGAACTGGAACGAGTCGAAGCCGTACTTCTCCGATCGCGTCGGGTTGATCCCCGCAGGCATCGGCCCGCGGTCACTCTTCTTGTTCCACGGCCCGGCCGCGCTCGCCTCGAACACGCACTCGATCGGTTTGGAGTACGGCGTCTTTCGCGACGGTTCGCCGGAGAACGAAAACATCCGGTGCGGGCCCTTGAGCCGATAGGCCAGCGCGTCGGTGAACGGATTCGGTTGGTCGAACGCGTCCCTGGCCTCGGCGGTGACCGCGCCGAACGACGATGCATGGAGGTAAGGACCGTGATAACTCTCGGCGAACCCGTCCAGGAAGATCTTCCAGTTGCACTGCAGTTCGGCCTTGAACTTGTAGACCTGATGCGGGCCGGCGAACGGGTACCCCTCGATCTCGTGCGCCAGCTCGCCCAGGTATTCACGCAGCGGCTCGGTGTTGTGCGGGTTGAGGTTGATGAAGATGAAGCCCTCCCACACCTCACACTGGATGGCCGGCACCCGGCAGCTGTCGGCGTCGAAGTCGAGCAGCAGATCCTTGCGGGTGGCCGAGTGCAGTGAGCCGTCGAGTTTGTAGCGCCAGCCGTGGAAGCGGCAGTACAACAGCGGCGCGCGTCCCTCGACCTCGGCGAAGGGGTCGTCCTCCCACAGCATCTTGTTGCCCCGGTGCGGGCAGATGTTGTGAAACGCGCGGACCACGTGGTCCTTGCCCCGCACAATGATCACCGAGGTATTGAGAAACCCCAGCTCGCGGGTGAAGTAGCTGCCGGATTTCGGCACCCGCTCGACGCGCCCCATGTACAGCCACGTCTTCTTGAAGACGTGCTCGCGTTCCTTCTCGTAGAACTCCTCGGAGACGCAGTCCTCGAGCGACACCGGTCCGCGACCGAGCTCGGGGTAGGCGTCGGTCCAGTGTCCGCTCGCGGGTTTGGTCACCAGGCTGTCGTGACTCAACGGTCCTCCTCGTCGGGCGCAAGACGGTAGGCCGAAGGTACCGCCGGCGAAATGGCCGAAACAGAGCCATCAACGCAACACCCTGTTGCATATTTGGAACGCGCGATCGTTCGACGCCAAAAGGAGGCGCGATGGAACAGAACCTGCCCTTCGACGTCGACGCCCTGCTGATCTTCGGCAAGGTGGTGGAGAACCGCAGCCTGTCCAAGGCGGCGACGCTGCTCGGCATGCCGAAGTCGACGGTCAGCCGCAAGCTGACCAAGCTAGAGTCCGATCTCGGCATCAAACTGCTGCGCAAGAACACCCATCAGCTCACGGTCACCGACCTGGGCGAGCAGGTGTACGCGCACGCGGTCAACATCCTGGCCGAGGCCAACGGTGTCCGCGCGCTCGTCGAGGGCAGCAGGCAGGAGCCTCAGGGTGAGCTGCGGGTGGCGATCCCGGTGTTCGTCGGCGTCGACTACGCCTCGCGTGTCGGCGCGGCGTTCCTGCGGCACTATCCCCACTCCCGGCTGGACATTCGGCTGGTCGACAACATGGTCGACCCGGTCCGGGACGGTTTCGACGTGGTGTTCAGCACCGGCCCGCTGCAGGACTCCACGCTGATCGCGCGCAAGGTGTTCAGTCTCGAGCTGTTCCTGTGCGCCTCACCGGAATTCCTCGCGGGGTTGCCGGAGCCGATCCGCGACCCCGCGCAGCTGGACTCGGTTCCGTTCATCGACTTCGGCTTCGGCGGGCCCCGCAGGCTCACACTCACCGCGAAGGGTCGTCGTGGCGAGTTGACTCCGCCAGTGCGCGCGCGTGCCAACAACTTTCAGGTCTGCAAGCAGTACATCATGCAGGGACTCGGCTTCGGCGCCATGCCCACCCAGATCATCTGCACCGCAGAGTTACGCGAGGGCACGCTCGTTCCCGTGCTGCCGGAATGGCACCTCGAATCGCTGGACGTGCACATGGTCTATCCGTTCGAGCTGTCCTTCTCCACGCTGATCAGCGCCTTCTACGAGACCGCCTGCGAAATCATCGTCGAGAACATCGCCCGCGCCTGACGCTGCATGGCGGGGTGCGCCGCCCGTCACACTTCGCCGCCCACAGGTATAAGCAACGTCTCAGGGGGAATACGTCGGCCCGACTTTGTCACCGTCAAACCGGGAGCCGGAATGTCGAAGTACCTGTACGCGATAGGCGCCTTCAGTTTCCGCCGCCGATGGCTGGTACTGGGTGTCTGGCTGGCGATCCTGGTCGGCGTCGCCGCGGCCGGTATCGGCCTGCGCGGCGAACCCAGTGACGACTTCACCATTCCCGGCACCGAATCCCAACAGGCCGTCGAGCGACTCAAAGAGAAGGTGCCCGCGTTCAGCGGTGCCCAGACGCAGATCACGTTCGCGGCGCCGGCCGATACCAGGCTCACCGACCCGCCGGCGGCGGGTGCCATCGACGAGTCTCTGCAGAACCTGCAGGCGATCCCCGACGTCGCCGTCGCCGCAGGTCCCGCGCAATCGCGGCTGCTCTCCCCCGATGCGTCGGTCGGCCTCGGGACACTGCAATGGAAGGCGCAGCCCGGAGAGGTCGACGACGCATCGCTGCGCGCCGTCGAAGACGCGATGGAACCCGCGCTGGCCGCGGGGGTGCAGGTCGAGTACTCGGGCAGCGTCTACCCCGGCTACAAGGTCGAGATCTCCGAACTGCCCGAGATCATCGGCATCGGTGTCGCGTTCCTGATCCTGCTGATCACCTTCGGAGCGGTTGTCGCCGCGGGCCTGCCGATCCTCACCGCGTGCGTCGGTGTCGGGATCGGGGCACTGGGAATCTTCGCGACCGCCGCATGGATCGAAATGCCAACGGCCGCATTCTCGCTCGCACTCATGCTCGGCCTGTCCTGCGGCATCGACTACGCGCTGTTCATCCTGAACCGCTACCGCAACAACCTGCTGCTCCTGCGGCCGATGGAGGAATCGGTGGCGTTGGCCGTCGGCACCGCCGGTGGCGCCGTGGTGTTCGCGGCGCTGACGGTGATCATCGCGCTGTGCGGCCTGTCGATCGTCGGCATTCCTTTTCTGACCTACATGGGCCTGGCCGCCGCCGCGTCGGTGCTGATCGCGTTGTTGATCGCGATCACCCTGCTGCCCGCCCTTCTGGGCTTCGCAGGCAAACGCGTCGCCAAGTTCATCAAGACCCCGCTGCAACCCAACCGCGCCAAGGAGGTCGCGCAGGTCGCCGCGTACACGCCGCACCGCACGATGGGAGCCCGGTGGGGGCGGTTCGTCGTCGCCCTCCGCAAGCCGCTGCTGGTGATCGGAATCGTCGCGCTGGCACTCATCGGCCTGCCCACCTTCGGCATGCACCTGGGTCTTCCCAGCGGGTCCTCGCAACCCGAATCGAACACCTCACGCAGGGCCTATGACCTGACCGCCGAGCATCTGGGACCCGGATTCAACGGTCCCCTCCTCGTCGTGGCCGACCTCTCCCAAGCGCGAGACCCCAACGCCGCGCAGACCATCGCCGACAATCTGCGCCGCGAGGAAGGTGTCGTGATCGCGGCGCCCGGCGTCAATCAGAACGGCACCGCCATCATCCAGGTCGTCCCCGCCACCGGACCCAACGACACCGCGACC
>NZ_LZJE01000179.1:0-12785 GCF_001666865.1 Mycobacterium sp. E136 | reverse complement strand
TGACGAACACGCTCTTGACCTGCGAGTCGTTGAGGATGACGTCGAGGCCCGCGGCCATCACCTCGGCCGAGGCGCCGCCGCCGATGTCGAGGAAGTTGGCGGGCTTGACGCCGCCGTGGTTCTCACCGGCGTAGGCGACCACGTCGAGCGTCGACATCACCAGGCCGGCGCCGTTGCCGATGATGCCCACCTCGCCGTCGAGCTTGACGTAGTTGAGGTCGTGCTCCTTGGCCTTGAGCTCTAGCGGATCGGTGGCGTCGCGGTCCTCGAACTCGGCGTGCTCGGGATGACGGAAGTCGGCGTTGCCGTCCAGGGTGACCTTGCCGTCCAGGGCGAGGATCTGGCCTGGATCGTCGCCACCGCGGGAGGGGGTGCGCACCAGCGGGTTGACCTCGACCAGCGTGGCGTCCTCGCCGACGAAGACCTCCCACAGCTTGGCGATCGTCACCGCGGCGGCGTCGAGCACCTCCTCGGGCAGGTGGCCCTTCTTGGCGATCTCGCGCGCGAAGGCCTCGTCGACGCCCTTGGTGGCGTCGACCGGGATCCGGGCCAGCCGGTCCGGCTTGGTCGCGGCGACCTCCTCGATCTCCATACCGCCCTCGACCGAGCACATGGCCAGGTAGGTGCGGTTCGCCCGGTCGAGCAGGAAGGAGATGTAGTACTCCTCGGCGATGTCGCTGGCCTCGGACACCAGCAGCTTCTTGACGATGTGGCCCTTGATGTCGAGGCCGAGGATGTTCTGCGCGTGGGTGAACGCGTCATCGGCGGTGGCTGCGTATTTCACGCCGCCGGCCTTACCGCGGCCGCCGGTCTTGACCTGCGCCTTGACCATCACAGGCTTGCCGATCTCCTCGGCGATGGCCTTGGCGTCCTCGGCGGTGTCGGTCACCCGTCCGGGTGTGGTGGGCACGTTGTGCTTGGCGAAGAGCTCTTTCGCCTGGTATTCGAAGAGATCCATTAGCTCACTGTCTCTAGCGCGTCGATTGCGGAGTTTGGGCCGAAGGCTCGGAGGAACTTTATCCACACGCTCAAAACGCGTTGGCACCGCCCACCGCTCATGTGGTAGATCTCACCGCCGTATTTCAGTGATACAAGTCACAATCGCGCGTGGAATAGTCTCTCGGGTTGCAGCCGTCATCCGGATTTGGTTAACGTGCCTCTGGTCTCGATAACGCTTTGGTCACGACAGGCATCCCGACAGGCAAGGATTTTCCAGGTTGGCTTCGCACCGTTCGTCCGGATCTCATCGCAGATCGTCGACGAATCGGCAAATCAGCCGCCGCGTAAGCGAATCCCCGTCGGAAGTCACCGACATCATTCCGTTCAATGAGTTCGGCGATCTCGATGACATCGATTTTCGTGAGAACAGCGCCTTCGACCGCGAAGCCCAGGTCATCCGCGCTCCCGAGCTCGACGATCTGACCGACACCGACGACCTCGTTCCGCTGCGCCTGGCCGTGCCCACGGAGTTCGCGGCGGGTCCGCGCCACGCGCGCCGTTCACACGCCTACCGCGACAGCCACACCGACACCAGCGACGGGATGGCCGCCACCGACGTCATCCGGATCGGCACCCGCACGCCGGCGCACCGCAAGCAGGAAGTCCCCGTCAAGGGCCGTCTGATGGTCGCCGCGATGGCGGTCGGGGCGACGGCGGCGGGCGCCTACTCGATGGCCAACGCGACGCAGGAGAAGTCCTCGGAGACCGTGCTGGCCGCCGACCAGACCGCGCTCGCCAATCCGATCAGCGGGTCGACGGGCGGTATGCAGGTGGTCGCGGTGACGCCGGCCGCCAGCTCGACGCTGCACACCGAGGAGATTCAGAAGGCCGCCGCGTTCGCGCAGGAACGTGCGGAACGCGAGGCCCGGCTGCAGCGGCCGATGTTCGTGATGCCCACCAAGGGCGTGTGGACGTCGGGCTTCGGCTACCGGTGGGGCGCGCTGCATGGCGGCGTCGACATCGCCAACTCGATCGGCACCCCGGTGCTCGCCGCCTCCGACGGCGTGGTCATCTCGGCAGGCCCGTACGCCGGCTACGGCAACATGGTCAAGCTGCGTCACTCCGACGGCACCGTGACGCTGTACGGCCACCTCAGCGCGTGGCAGGTGGAGGTCGGCCAGCGGGTGTGGGCCGGTGACCAGATCGCCAAGATGGGCAACACCGGCAACTCGACCGGACCGCACCTGCATTTCGAGGTACACCTCAACGGCACCGATCGTGTCGACCCGGTGGGTTGGCTGGCCAAACGCGGCCTGTCCCTCGGCAACTACTCTGGCTGAGTGGCCAGCGACGACGATTCCGATCTGACACGCCGAGCGCCGTCGAGCGCCGACACGGGCATCATTCGTCGTCACCCTTCCGGAGAGATCCCGACCGGTCAGGAACCGAAGACCAGCATCATCCGGCGCCATCCGACCGGAGCGATTCCGATCGCGGATCCGCCCACGCAGATGGTGGACACCAGCGGCGCGACACAGATGTCCGACATCGGCGGGCCGACTCAGATGTCCGACATCGGCGGGCCGACCCAGATGTCCGACCGGGCCGCGCCGGACACCACCTACATTTCGCGCGCCAGGCCGGTCGCGGTGTCGCCGGCCGCCAGCCCGAAGACCGCGATCGCAACCGCGGTGGCGAGCATCCTGACCGGGTGGACCACCGCCGTCATCGCCACCGACCTGATCACCGGATGGTGGCGCTCGGACCAACTGTTCTGCGTCGCGATCGGCTTTCTGACCGCGATCTCTGCCGCCGCCCTCATCGCCGGGCTCATCGGCCTGCTGCTGCGCCGGTGGGTGAGCCGCCTGTTGGTCATGGTCGGTGCGATGGTGGCGCTGCTGATCTTCTCCAGCCTGTTCGTCGCGGGTGCGAAGCTGCCCGCCGTCGTCTACGCGATCCCGCTGTTGCCGGTGGCGAGCATCGTCTTTGCCGCCCTGCCCGCCACGGGACGCTGGGAACGCTCCGGCTAGAGCTTGGTGATCGGCGCGTGGTTGTGCATCAGCTTCACTCGACCGGAGCTGCCGAAGTCGATGAGCGACATCGCCGACTCGCCGACACCACTCACCTCCTCCACGCGGCCCAACCCGTACTTGTCGTGCGTGACCCGGTCGCCGGGCTCGAGCACCAGCAGCGGCCGTTTACCGGCGCCGGACCGCGTTGGCGACGGCCTCGGGGTTCCGAAGCGTCCCGCACCGCTCACAGGCGCGCTGAACGACGACGGAGTCGGGTCGGTGCGCCGCCAGTCGATGAGGTGCTGCGGAATCTCTTTGAGGAAGCGCGATTCCGGGTTGAGCATCGGTTGACCCCACGACGAACGCACTTTGGCCCGGCTGAGGTAGAGCCGCTGTCGCGCCCGGGTGATGCCGACGTAGGCCAGCCGGCGTTCCTCGGACAGCTCGGCGGGATCCCCCAGCGCCCGCATGTGCGGGAACATGCCGTCCTCCCAGCCGGTCACGAACACGACGGGGAACTCGAGGCCCTTGGCGGTGTGCAGCGTCATCATCGTGACGACACCGGCGCCGTGCTCGGGAAGCTCGTCGGCGTCGGCCACCAGTGACACCCGCTCCAGGAACTGCGCCAGCACGCCGGTGTCGGGAATGTCCTCGTCGAGGGTCTCCTCCTCGGCGAGCGCCTGCGCATTGGCCTGGTCGGTGCTGAATTCGTGGGCGACGCTGACCAACTCGTTGAGGTTGTCCAACCGCGCGAGGTCTTGCGGATCGCTCGACGACTCGAGTTCGGCGCGGTAGCCCGTGCGGTCGAGCACAGCCTCGACCAACTCGCCCAGCTCACCGTCGAGGCGGCCGCGCAGATCGTCGAGCATCTCGACGAACGCCGAGATGCATTTCTCGGCACGGGTGTTGAGCATCGGCACCTTGCCCTCGGCGGCCGCCTGCAGTGCGTCGTTGAAGCTGAGCCCAGTGTTCTCGGCGTACACCGCGACGCACGCTTCGGCGCGGTCACCGATGCCGCGGCGCGGGGTGTTCAGGATGCGACGCATGCTCACCGAGTCGCCGGGATTGTCCAGCACCCGCAGGTAGGCGACGATGTCGCGGATCTCCCGGCGTTCATAAAAGCGAACGCCCCCAACGACTTTGTACGGGATGCCCGCACGGATGAAAACCTCTTCGAGCGCACGCGAGGAGTTGTTGGTGCGGTAGAACACCGCCACATCGCTGTAATTGAGCCCGCCGTCGACGAGCGTGTCGATCTCCTGGGCGACGAATCGCGCCTCGTCGTGCTCGTTGTCGGCGACGTAGCCGACGATCAGCTCGCCCTCCCCCTCGTCGGTCCACAACCGCTTCTCGCGGCGGCCGGCGTTGCGGGAGATCACTGCGTTCGCGGCGTTGAGGATGTTCTGCGTCGAGCGGTAATTCTGTTCCAGCAGAATGGTTGTCGCGTTCGGATAATCGCGTTCGAAATCCTCGATGTTGCGGATCGTCGCACCGCGGAACGCATAGATCGACTGGTCGGCGTCGCCCACGACGCACAGTTCGGCAGGCGGCACCCCGGCCGGGTCATCTTGCGAGGCCGCCGTCCCCACGAGTTCCCGCACCAGCACGTACTGGGCGTGGTTGGTGTCCTGGTACTCGTCGACGAGGATGTGCCGGAACCGCCGCCGGTAGTACTGGGCGATCTGCGGAAACGCTTGCAGCACAGCGACCGTCTCGCCGATCAGGTCGTCGAAGTCGAGCGCGTTGGCCGCGCGCAGGCGGCGCTGGTACTCGCCGTAGACCTCGGCGATGATGCCGGGCAGTTCCTCGCCCGCCTCCGCGGCCTCGGCAGCCGCCTGCTCCGGGCCGACCAGCTCGTTCTTGTGGTTGGAGATGGCGTTGGACAGCAACCGCGGCGAATACCGCTTGGTGTCCAGGCCCATGTCCTTGCCGATCATCAGCAGCAGGCGGCGTGAGTCGTCGGCGTCGTAGATCGAGAAGTTCGAGTTCAGGCCCTTGATGAGGGAGGCCTGGTTGCGCAGGATCCGCACGCAGGTGGAGTGGAACGTCGACACCCACATCGAACGGGCACGCGGGCCGACGAGGCCCACCACACGCTCGCGCATCTCGGCGGCGGCTTTGTTGGTGAACGTGATGGCCAGCACCTGCCCCACGCCGACGTCACGGGCGGCGAGCAGATAGGCGATCCGTCGAGTGAGCACAGCCGTCTTGCCGGAGCCGGCGCCCGCGACAATGAGCAGCGGCGAGCCCTCGTGGAGGACGGCCTGGCGCTGCTGTGGGTTCAGCCCGTCGAGCAGGGAGTCTGATTCGGTGGCCCCGTTCGGTGCGATCGTGTTCGGTGCACTCATGTCAGTGTCGAACTTACCGCTGCACAGGGACACGCCTGCGCCCGAACCGCGCATCCGTCCCACTGTCGAACCGCGCATGGGCTTTGCGCTGGCCCGACGTTTGGTGGCACACTTTGTCCTGTGCTCAGCAAACAGCGATTTAGCTACGGGTGCCGCTGTGCGGTACCCGTGGTCTAGCAGCTTCTGTGAGAGCCCCGCGGTCCCGGATCCGCGGCTCGTCTCTTGTGTGAGGCCAGGACCCGGACGAGACCAGAACCCACACAACGAGGCGGTGAAATCCCATGACGACCGAAACCGAGACTGTGCCTGATATCGATGACCTCCGCCGGGAGATCGACCGGCTCGACGCCGAGATCCTCGCGGCCGTGAAGCGCCGTACCGAGGTGTCCAAGATGATCGGTCAGGCCCGGATGGCCTCCGGTGGAACACGCTTGGTTCACAGCCGCGAGATGAAGGTCATCGAGCGCTACAGCGAACTCGGCCCCGAGGGCAAAGACCTCGCGATGCTGTTGCTGCGACTGGGCCGCGGCCGACTCGGCCACTGACCCTCAGCGCAGCGCGTCGGTCAGCCACGGCGTCAGCCACTCGACGGCCTCCGGTGTCGGGTGCACGCCGTCGCTGCGAATGCGGATACCGTCGATCCAGTTGGTGTAGCCGCCGTTCGGGCCGAGCTTGCGGTTCAGGTCCAGCACGGTGACGTTCGGGCGGTATTTGACCGCGCTGCGCAGCAACGCGTTCCAGTCGTCGACCCGGTCGGGATCGTCCTCCGGGTACAGGCTGCCGTCGCGTTTCTCGGCGCGGCGGTTGTACGGCTCGGTCGTGACGACGACGCGCGCGCCCGTCGAGGACAGGATGTCGAGCGCGCGGTTCAGTTCGGAGCGCAGATACGCGTCGTACGTCGGCTCGCCGATGTGCGTCCACCGGCCTTCGTTCATCCGGTCGACGACCTCCCAGCGCCCCACGACCAGCAGCACGACGTCGGGTCGGTCGCTCTTGACGCGCTGTGACCACCTGCTCGGCCACGAATCGCATTCAGGTTTCTGGTTCAGCGTCTGCCCGACGTAGCGGTAGGGTCCGCCGCGCGCGATGCCGCATCCGATCATCGTGTGGTTGGTGAACGCCATGCCCGGTATATCGGGCAGGTAGCGCATCAGCGTCCACGCCACGGAGTCGCCGAACACCGCGACGGTCCTGGTGCCGGGATCGCGAGCCGTCGGGCGTTGCACCTCGACCGGCACCTCCGGCGCGATCAGCGCGGCGGAGTCGATGCTGGGCTCCTCCAGCGCTGGACCGCCGGGCGCCACCCCGACCGGCAGCACGGTCATCGTGATCACCGCTGCCGTCGCGGCCGTCGCACCCGCCAACGGCAGCATCGGCACGATCACCGGTCGCCACCGCCGGATCGGTTGTTCGAGGAGCCACCACGACAGCGCCGCCACCGCGACCGTCGCGCCGCATCTCAGCGCGAACAGTGACCAGCCCGACCAGCCGGTGCGCTCGCCGTTGAGCGCCAGGAAGATCGGCCAGTGCCACAGGTAGACGCCGTACGAGATCGCGCCCAGCCACACCAGCGGCCGCCATGCGAGCACGCGCGCGACCGGGCCGTCCTGGTCCAGCGCGACCGCGCCGACCACGCCGGCGGCGGCCAGGGCGACGATGATCAGCAGCCCCTTGTGGAAGTCGCCGACGCTGCCGGTCGCCATGTGTACCGCGAAGCCCAACACGACGACGCCGACTACGGAGACGCCCCGGGCGACCCACCGCAGCCACCGCGTTCTGATCACCGGCCCGGCGAGCGTCACCGTGGTCCAGTCCCGCACCAGCAGGGCGGCCGTCGCGGCACCGACGAGCAGCGCCTGCGCGCGGGTGTCGGTGCCGAAGTAGACCCGGTTCAGCGTTTCGTCGCCGACGAAGACGATCGCCGCGGCGGCCGACGCGACCGCACCGGCCGTGGCAAGGCCCAACACGGCCCACCGTAGATGCGTCGGGCTGCGCCGGCAGAAGACGAACGCGACGGCGATCAGCAGAAGCGGCCAGATCAGGTAGTACTGCTCCTCCACCCCGAGCGACCAGGTGTGCTGCAGCGGCGACGGCGGTGCGCCCTGGGAGAAGTAGTCGGTGCGCTGCGCGACGAACGCCCAGTTGGCCACCCAGAAGAACGAGGCCACGGCGTCATCGCGCAGGTTGGCGATCGCCTCCGTCGAGAAGAACTCACGCGCCGCCACGACGGCGAGCACCATCACCAGCAGCGCGGGCAGCAGGCGGCGGGCGCGACGGATCCAGAAGTCCCGCAGGCGGATTCGGCCGGTGCGGGAGTGCTCGTCGAGCAGCAGCGAGGTGATCAGGAATCCGCTGAGCACGAAGAACACGTCGACCCCGAGGAAGCCTCCGTCGACGCCCGGGATGCCGCCGTGGTCGGCGAGCACGAGGGCGACGGCGACGGCACGGATGCCGTCGAGGGCGGGGATCTCGCCACGCCGATGCGCGCGCGAGGAGGGACGTACTGACAGCGGGCGGCGATCAGCGGGCGCGACGGAGCGACGCGCATTCACTTGCGAAATCTTGCCCGCGCGAGCGGACGTGCGGGCGCAGGCGCGGCGGCGTGTCGAGCTACTTCGTCAACGCGATGTACTTGACCTCGAGGTACTCCTCCATGCCCTCGAATCCGCCCTCGCGGCCGAAACCGGATTCCTTGACGCCGCCGAACGGTGCGGCGGGGTCGGAGATCACCCCGCGGTTGATGCCGACCATGCCCGATTCGATCGCCTCGGCCACGCGAAGCGCGCGGTCGAGCGACTGGGTGTAGATGTAGGCCGCCAGCCCGTACTCGGTGTCGTTGGCCGCCGCGATGCCCTCCTCCTCGGTGTCGAATCCGGTGATCGGCGCGACGGGGCCGAACACCTCCTCTTTGAGGATGCGGGCGTCGGCGGGCACGTCGGCGAGCACCGTGGCCGGATAGAAGTTGCCGGGCCCGCCGGGAGCCACCCCGCCGATCGCGACCTTCGCACCCCGCGATACGGCGTCGGAGACCAGGTCCTCGACCGTGGCAACCTGCTTGGCGTTGATCAGCGGCCCGAGGGTGGCCGACTCGTCGACTCCCTTGCCGAGGGTGAACTCGCTCATCCGCTTGACCAGTTTGTCGGTGAACTCATCGCGCACCGAGTTGGCGACGTGGAAGCGGTTGGCCGCGGTGCACGCCTCGCCACCGTTGCGCATCTTGGCCAGGATCGCGCCCTCGACGGCGGCGTCCACGTCGGCGTCGTCGAACACGACGAACGGGGCATTACCGCCGAGTTCCATCGACGTCCGCAGCAGTTTGTCGGCGGACTGTTTGACCAGTGCCTTACCGACGCCGGTCGACCCGGTGAAGGTCAGCTTGCGTAGCCGGCCGTCGTCGATCAGCGCGGCGGTGACGTCCCCGGGGCTCTTCGTCGGCAGCACCGACAGCACGCCCTTGGGCAGGCCGGCCTCGTCCATCAGCTTGGCCAGCAGCAGCATCGTCAAGGGCGTCTCCTGCGCGGGCTTGACGATCATGGTGCAGCCCGCGGCGAACGCGGGCCCGATCTTGCGGGTGCCCATCGCCAGCGGGAAGTTCCACGGCGTGATCGCGTAGCAGGGGCCGACGGGCTGTTTGGTGACCAGGACGCGACCGCTGCCCGCGGGGCTGTGCGTGTAGCGACCGGCAACGCGCACCGCCTCCTCGGAGAACCACCGGAAGAACTCGCCGCCGTAGGTGACCTCGCCCATGCTCTCGCGCAGCACCTTGCCCATCTCGAGGGTCATCAGCGTGGCGATGTCCTCGGCGCGTTCGCGGATCTTCTCGAACACCGCGCGCAGAATCTCGCCCCGTTCGCGCGGCGCGGTGGCCGCCCACTCCGCCTGCACCGCACAGGCCGCATCGAGCGCGGCGATCGCATCGTCGGCTGTCGCGTTGCCGACTGAGGCCAGCACCTGGTCGTCGGAAGGGTCGAGCACGTCGAAGGTGGAGGACGCCTCGCGCTCCTCACCGCCGATCCACAGTCCGGTGGGCACTGACGACAGCAGCTTCGCGGTATCCATAACTCTTCTGTACACCTTTGGCCTTTTCGCCGCACTAGGGTCGTGTTCATGAGTGCCGACACCGACCAGATACCCGATATCGCCGCGACTCCGGCGTGGCAGGCGTTGCAACGGCATCACGACGAGCTGGGCGCGAAACACCTGCGCGAGTTATTCGCCGACGATCCGGCCCGCGGCACGGAGTTGGCGGCGACGGTCGGCGACCTCTACGTCGACTACAGCAAGCACCGGGTGACGCGCGAGACGCTCAAGCTGCTGGTGGACCTGGCGCGTGCCGCGCGTCTGGAGCAGAAGCGTGACGCGATGTTCTCCGGCGTACACATCAACACCTCCGAGGATCGCGCGGTTCTGCATACGGCCCTGCGGTTGCCACGCGGCGCCGAACTGGTCGTCGACGGGCAGAACGTCGTCGCCGACGTGCACGAGGTGCTCGACAAGATGGGCGGTTTCACCGACCGGTTGCGCAGCGGCGAGTGGACGGGCGCGACGGGTGAAGCCATCAAGACCGTCGTCAACATCGGCATCGGCGGGTCGGACCTCGGACCGGCGATGGCCACGCTCGCGTTGCGCCACTACGCCGATGCCGGTATCTCGGCGCGTTTCGTGTCGAACGTCGACCCGGCAGACCTGGTGGCCAAGCTCGACGGACTCGACCCCGCGACAACGCTTTTCATCGTCGCCTCGAAGACGTTCTCGACGCTCGAAACGCTGACCAACGCGACGGCGGCGCGGCGCTGGTTGACCGATGCGCTCGGCGACGCCGCGGTGTCACGGCATTTCGTGGCGGTGTCGACGAACAGGAAGCTGGTCGACGATTTCGGCATCAACACCGAGAACATGTTCGGGTTCTGGGACTGGGTGGGCGGCCGCTATTCGGTCGACAGCGCAATCGGTTTGAGCGTCATGGCGGTCATCGGCCGCGAGCGGTTCGCCGAGTTCCTGTCCGGGTTTCACATCGTCGACGAGCACTTCCGTACGGCGCCGCTGGAATCGAATGTGCCGGCGCTGCTCGGCCTCATCGGTCTGTGGTACAACGAGTTCTTCGGCGCGGAAACCCGTGCGGTGCTGCCATATTCGAACGATCTTGCTCGGTTCGCCGCGTATCTGCAGCAGCTGACGATGGAGTCGAACGGCAAGTCGGTACGCGCCGACGGTTCACCGGTCACCACGAGCACCGGCGAGATCTTCTGGGGCGAGCCGGGAACCAACGGCCAGCACGCGTTCTACCAACTGCTGCACCAGGGCACGCGGCTGGTACCCGCCGATTTCATCGCATTCTCACAGCCGACAGACGATCTGCCGACCGCCGATGGCAAGGGCAGCATGCACGACTTGCTGATGAGCAACTTCTTCGCGCAGACTCAGGTGCTGGCGTTCGGCAAGACCGCCGACGAGATCGCCTCTGAAGGCACACCGCCGAATGTGGTGCCGCACAAGGTGATGCCGGGGAACCGGCCCAGCACGTCGATCCTCGCGACCCGGCTGACGCCGTCGGTGCTGGGACAGTTGATCGCGCTGTACGAACACCAGGTCTTCACCGAGGGAGTCGTCTGGGGTATCGACTCGTTCGATCAGTGGGGCGTCGAACTCGGCAAGACTCAGGCGAAGGCCCTGCTGCCGGTCATCACCGGCGACGACTATCCCACCGAACAGTCGGACTCGTCGACCGACGCCCTGGTACGCCGATACCGCAGCGAACGCGGCCGCTCGGCCTGAATTAGCGAGACGCCAAGCTAGACAGGCGGTTACGGCTGAGGTAACTCAAGCGACGTCCCCACTATCGCTGTCGCAACCCTTCCCATCGTCGTTGGTGTCGTCAGGGTCGGGACAGTCCGCTTCGTCGTCGTCGGCGCCGTCGGTGTGCTCGTCGATGAGGTAGCGGTTTGGGTGGTGGTAGTTGTTGGTGCGGGCTTGGCCGGTGTCGAGTTGGGGTGGGGGTCGCCATTCGGTGCGCCCGTCTTTGCGGTTGCGGGTGCGCCACCCGCCGGGTGTGACGCGGCGGTTGTCGGGCCCGCACGCCAGGGTGAGGTCGGTGATGTCGGTGCGCCCACCAGCAGCCCAGTCGCCGTTAGCGTGATGGACCTGGCATTGATAGGCCGGGGCCGTGCAGCCCGGGCGGGTGCAGCCGCGGTATTTGGCGAACAACACCAACCGCTGCGCCTTGGACGCCAACCGGCGCCCCCGCCCCAAAAACAACGGCTGCTCGGTGGCCTTGTCGAAGACCGCCAGATACGGATGCGCCGCCGTCGCCTGGCGAATCACGTCACTCATCGGCAGCAGCGACCCGCCACCGGTGACCGCATGCCCCGTGCCGGACTCGAGTTCTTGCAGGGTGGTGGTGATCAGCAGCGTGGCCGGCACCCCATTCTGGTCGCCGAGCTGGCCCGAGGTCAGCAGGGCCCGACACATCGCCCCGAGGGCGTCGTGGTTGCGCTGCCCGCTGGTGCGGGTATCGGAGCGCACCGCCTCCGCCGAAGGCTCGGCAGCAGGATCGGGCTGATCCGCGTCAGGCTGGTCGCCGTCGGGATTGTTCCTGCCCGGGGCCGCCCATACCGCCAGCACCGCTTCGAGCGCCGCCCGCGTCGCCGGATCGATCTGGGCGCGTAGCTCACTCATCCCGTCGAGGCGTTGACGACCCAACCGCAGCCAGCGCTGCGCCGCGCGCAGCTCATCGGAGAAGTCCCCGTCGGGGTTCAGATAGGCCGCCAACCGCTGCCCGGCCGCCCGCAACTCCTCCGGGGTGTGCTTGCAGGCCAACTCCGCGAGTTGGGCTTCGGCGGCCTCACGCACGTCAAACGGTGTCGAGGCGGGGATTTCCTTGGTGAAGAACCGCCGGATCACCCGCACATGCTCGGCCCCCACCAGGCCCTTCTCTACCGCGGCGGCCGTGTGCGCCAACTCCGGTTCCAGGGTTTCGCCGGTCATCGCCCGCCGCGGCGCCAACTCCGCCGCTTCAGCCACCCGCCGGGTCGCCTCAGCCTTGGAGATCCGCAACAACACCGTCAACGCGCCGGCCACACTGTGCTCCCCCACCTCCGCCAACGGCGCGCCCTGCAACCCGGCCACCAGCCGGTGCCCCACCATCGCTTGGCGGCGCGTGAAGGTCTCCCACTGGGCGGTCAACGCCAACTGCTCAGCGGTGCTCAAGGTGTCGAACGACTCAGCGACCAGCGCGGACAGCTCGCGGTCCATCGCCGTGATCCGTTGGCTGATCTGCTCCGCCGCCATACCCGAACACTAGTTCGACCCACTGACAGCCAAACCCCATTTGTGACCACTGAAACCAAAGAAACACAAGTGAATTGAGAGAGTCCCCTACGCGCAGAAGCAACGCGGCGCACGCTCCCGGTGAGCGTGCGCCGCGTGGCTGGGCGCTAGATGTAGCTAGCTAGTGATTACGGGGCGGGGATGTTGATGCAGCCGACGT
>NZ_LZJE01000178.1:0-6924 GCF_001666865.1 Mycobacterium sp. E136 | reverse complement strand
GACGAACACACCCACCGCAACGCCGGAAATACCGACCATCGCATCGCCGCTTGACATAGGAGCAATGCACGCTCGCGGGGAAAGGGAATGCGATCGGTTTGAGGCGGATCGGCGTGGTGACCACCAGGCCCAGGGGATCGACGTAATCGGCCCGCGAGGCGGGACCCAACATCGCGCCCCAGTGCAGGCACGCCGATCGCGGGCAGCCGGGGTGTCCGGCCTCCAGCACGCCGATCGCCGACTCCGCGTCGACGCGCTGTCCGCGCCCCACCGTCGCCCGGACCGGTTCGTAGGTGGTCCGCAACCCGCCGGGATGAGCGATCGAGACGACCGATCGCCCGGCCAGCTCTCCTGCGAACACCACGGTGCCCTCGGCCGCAGCCAGCACGCGCTGACCGGGCGTTCCCGCCAGGTCCACCCCGCGATGCCCGCTCTGCCAGTTAGGGGTGGGGGCGTCGAAGCCGCGCGTCACCTCGGGGCGCGGTCGCAGCGGCCAGGCCAGCCGGCCGTCCTGCGCGGCGACGGGCGCCGCCCACACCAGCCCGGACACCGCGACGGCGGCAAAGAGCACGACCCAGCGCATAACCCCAGCTCAGCGCACTATGCCCGGTCGGCGCCAGACCGCGACGAGAATCTGTGGACAACCGACCCGGCACGGGATCGACGTGGAAAAAGCACCCCTGTGCAGGGTGTAAACTGCTAACCGCAGCTCGCTTGCGCGGGCTGACTTCGCGTGTCTGCGCACGACCCGTTCCACTAGGTCGTATCCCGGATGCCGTCGGTCCCGTCCTCCGGACGGGTTCTGGCTTCCGAGCAGTCACCAGGGCTCGGCGTCACCCGACGCCGGCATTAACCGACGAAAAGGACCATGGACTCATGGCTGTTGTAACCATGAAGCAGCTGCTCGACAGCGGCACCCATTTCGGGCATCAGACCCGTCGCTGGAATCCCAAGATGAAGCGGTTCATCTTCACCGACCGCAACGGCATTTACATCATCGATCTGCAGCAGACGCTGACCTACATCGACAAGGCGTACGAGTTCGTCAAGGAAACCGTCGCCCACGGTGGGACGATCATGTTCGTCGGCACCAAGAAGCAGGCGCAGGAGTCGATCGCCGAAGAGGCCACCCGCGTCGGAATGCCCTATGTGAACCAGCGCTGGCTGGGCGGCATGCTCACCAACTTCTCGACCGTGCACAAGCGGCTGCAGCGTCTCAAGGAACTCGAGACGATGGAGCAGACCGGCGGGTTCGAGGGTCGCACCAAGAAGGAAATCCTGATGCTGACCCGCGAGAAGAACAAGCTCGAGCGCTCGCTCGGCGGTATCCGCGACATGGCCAAGGTGCCATCGGCCGTGTGGGTCGTCGACACCAACAAGGAGCACATCGCCGTCGGCGAGGCGCGCAAGCTCGGCATCCCCGTCATCGCGATCCTCGACACCAACTGCGATCCCGACCTCGTCGACTACCCGATCCCGGGCAACGACGACGCGATCCGTTCGGCCGCGCTGCTGACCAAGGTGATCGCCGCCGCGGTCGCCGAGGGCCTGCAGGCGCGCGCGGGTGTGGGGCGCGACGGCGACAAGCCCGACGCGGAGGCCGCAGAGCCGCTCGCCGAGTGGGAGCAGGAGCTGCTGGCCGGCGCGACCGCCACCGCATCCCCGACCGCCGCAGGTGCCGCACCCGGCACCCCCGAGGCGGACGTCCAGACCGAACCGAAAACCACGGAGAGCTGATATGGCCAACTACACCGCCGCCGACGTCAAGCGACTGCGGGAGCTGACCGGCGCCGGCATGCTCGACAGCAAGAACGCGTTGGTCGAGGCCGACGGCGATTTCGACAAGGCCGTCGAGCTGCTGCGCATCAAGGGCGCCAAGGACGTCGGCAAGCGCGCCGAGCGCGCGACCGCCGAGGGCCTGGTGGCCGCCAAGGACGGCGCACTGGTCGAGCTGAACTCCGAGACCGATTTCGTCGCCAAGAACGCGGAGTTCCAGGCCGTCGCCGACCAGATCGTCGCCGCCGCCGCGGCCGCGAAGGCCACCGACGTCGACGCGCTGAAGGCCGCCAAGGTGGGCGACACGACCGTCGAGCAGGTGATCGCGGACCTGTCCGCCAAGATCGGCGAGAAGCTCGAGCTGCGCCGCGTCGCGTACTTCGACGGCACCGTCGAGACCTACCTGCACAAGCGTGCCGCGGACCTGCCGCCGGCCGTGGGTGTGCTGGTGGAGTACAAGGGCGACAGCAAGGAAGCGGCTCACGCGGTCGCGCTGCAGATCGCCGCGCTCAAGGCCAAGTACCTCACCCGGGAGGACGTGCCCGAGGACGTCGTCGCCAACGAGCGTCGCATCGCCGAGGAGACAGCCCGCACCGAGGGCAAGCCCGAGCAGGCGCTGCCCAAGATCGTCGAAGGCCGCGTGACCGGCTTCTACAAGGACGTCGTGCTGCTCGACCAGCCGTCGGTGTCCGACAACAAGAAGACCGTCAAGGCCCTGCTCGACGAGGCGGGCGTGACCGTGACCCGCTTCGTTCGCTTCGAGGTCGGCCAAGCCTAGAAATCTCCACCGCGAGCGCTCATCGTTGTACGGCCAAAAGGCCGAAACCTGTACGACGGTGAGCGCTCGCGCATGTGGAGGGTGGACCCACGACGCGGTACGGCCTGGTACCGTCGCCTCATGGGTTGCATTAGTGCCGTCGGTGACGATGCCCTCGGCGATCTCGACGCCGTCGCCCTGGTGGAGGCGCTGCAGTCGGGCGCGGTGTCGCGAGCGGAACTGATCGAGGCCGCGATCGCCCGCACGGAGGCGGTCAACCCGTCGCTGAACGGATTGGCGTACGAGGCGTTCGACCAGGCGCGCACCCGCGCCGCCGACCCGCATCCCTACGGCGGCTACTTCAACGGAGTGCCGTCGTTCTTGAAAGA
The DNA here is from genome assembly GCF_001666865.1 of Mycobacterium sp. E136. Taxonomy (NCBI): domain Bacteria; kingdom Bacillati; phylum Actinomycetota; class Actinomycetes; order Mycobacteriales; family Mycobacteriaceae; genus Mycobacterium; species Mycobacterium sp. E136. Next base: position 4,002 of record NZ_LZJE01000178.1, on the reverse strand, counting down.
CAACGTGGCGGTCGCTGGGATGCCGACCATGAACGGCACGGACGCGTGGGACCCGCACCCGGAGCGGGGACACGGCGACTTCGCGCGCTCGTTCCTGGCGACCGGGCTGGCCCCGATCGGCAAGACTCAGATGTCGGAATTCGGCTTCAGCGCCTCGGCAGAGCATCCCCGTATCGGCCCCGTACGCAATCCCTGGAACCCCGAGCACACCGCGGGTGCATCGTCGTCGGGTTCCGCGGCGTTCGTCGCCGCCGGGGTTGTGCCGATCGCGCACGCCAACGACGGCGGCGGGTCGATCCGAATTCCCGCCTCCTGTAACGGTTTAGTGGGTCTCAAGCCGTCGCGCGGCCGGCTGCCGCTGGACAGGAAGCTGCGGCAGATGCCGCTTCGCATCGTCGCCAACGGCGCCGTGACTCGGTCGGTGCGCGACACCGCGGCGTTCTACCGCGAGATCGAGCGTGTGTACCGCAATCCGCGGTTGCCCGCGATCGGCGATGTCGCGCGACCCGGGCCCCAACGGCTGCGAATCGCGGTGTGCACGCAGTCGATCTCGCGCGAGGCGAGCCCGGAGGTGCGTGAGCTGACGCGAAAAACCGCCGCGCTCCTCGAGGAACTGGGGCACCGGGTCACGGTGATCGACAATCCCGTGCCGTCGCGCTTCATGGATGACTTCCTGCTTTACTGGTCGTTCCTGGCATTCGCGCTGGTGCGTAGGGGCCGCAAGTTGGGCCCGAATTTTGAGCGCCGGCGGCTCGACAATCTCACTCTTGGCCTCGATCGTCACGCTTCGCGAAATCTGCACCACGTGCCGACGGCAATCGCGCGGTTGTCGCGGACCGGCCGGATCACCGCACGCATCACAGAGGAGCATGACGTCGTGCTCACTCCGACGCTCGCCGACGTCACGCCCCGGATCGGACATCTCGACCCGACGCAGGACTACCAGACGATCATCGACCGGCTCATCGAGTGGGTGGCATTTACCCCGCTGCAAAACGCCACGGGGGAGCCCGCGATCTCGCTGCCACTCGCCGAATCCGCCTCCGGGCTTCCGGTCGGCATGATGTTCGCCGCACCCGTGGGCCATGAACGCCGGTTGCTCGAGTTGGCCTGCGAACTCGAAGAAGCGCGGCCGTTCAAGCGCATTCAGGCCCCGCGCTAGAGGGAGCGGCAGACCTCGGCGGTGGCGCGGGTGAGCGACTGGGCGCCCTGGAGGAGAGCCTGCTCGGTCGGCGTGCCGTCGGCGGTGATCGCGACGAGCCGCTCGACGCCGTGGTCGAGCAGCACCGCGGCATCGGGAGCAACCCGGCCGGCGAAGATGACCACGCGGGCCCCGGCGCGCACCGCCGCCCGCGCGACGCCGTACGGGGTTTTGCCCATGACGGTCTGAGCGTCGACGCTGCCCTCGCCGGTGAACACCCAGTCGGCGCCGTGCAGCGCCCGCTCCAGGCCGACGGTCTCTGCCACCTCCTCCACGCCGGATCTGCTTACCGCACCGAGGAATTCGACGAGCGCGAATCCCACGCCGCCCGCTGCGCCCGCGCCGGAGCGCTGTGGTTGGGTGCCACCGAGCGTTGCGGACGCGACGGTGGCCAGCCGGGCCAGACCCGCCTCGAGTCGCGTCACGTCGTCGGGCCCGGCCCCTTTCTGCGGGCCGAACACCGCGCTGGCACCGCTGGGCCCCAAGAGCGGCGCGGTGACGTCGGAGGCCACCCGGATCCGCACCTCCCGAAGGCGCGGGTCCAGGCCGGTCAGATCGATGCATTCGAGGCGCTCGAGATCCCCGCCGCCGGGCGCCAACGGCTTGCCGTCGGCGTCAAGGAACCCCGCGCCAAGTGCCGTGAGCATGCCCGTTCCGCCGTCGTTGGTGGCCGATCCGCCCACGCCGATCAGGAAATCCTCGGCCCCTCGGTCGAGCGCCGCGCGGATCAGTTGACCCACTCCGAATGTGCTCGCCGAGAGGATGTTTCGTTCCTCAGGTGCGATGATCTCCAGCCCCGCCGCGGCCGCCATCTCGATCACCGCCAATTGGCGCAGGGGCACATAGCCATACCGGGCGGTGACGGTGCGGCCCAGCGCGTCGCAGACCTGTACCTCCACGTGCTCACCGTGCAACGCGTCGACGACCGCGTCGACGGTGCCTTCGCCGCCGTCGGCCATCGGAACGCCGACGATGTCGGCGCCGGGCAGCACCGCCGCGACGCCGGCCCTCATCGCGGCGACCGCTTCGGACGCGGTCATGGATTCCTTGAAGGAGTCGGGTGCCAGGACCATCTTCATGGCCCGTAGTCTCGCAGAACTCAGTCCGTTCCGAGCGCCGCGAGGATCTGCTTGAAATCCCGCTGTTGGCGCTGCGTCAAATTCGCCATCAACTTCCGCTCGGCCGCTCGGACGCCGGAATCGGTGCGCTTCAACAACTCCCGGCCCTCGCGGGTGAGCTGCGCAGGCAGCGAGCGGCCCGACGACACGCTCTCGGGCCGTGACACCAGCCCGCGGTCCTCAAGGCCGCGCAGCACCATGTTCATCGCCTGCGGCGAAACGTTGAAGTCGCGGGCCAGTTCGGCGTTCGACCGCCCATCGTGCTGCGACAGGATCCGCATGCACAGGTACTGGGGGAACGCGACGCCGAGGGGTTCGAGGACCGTCGACGTGACCTCGGCACGCAGCGCCTTGGCCACCCGGGACAGCAGAAAGCCCAGCGGCTGATCCTCGAGTGGCCCATTCATGTCAACTATATTGACATATATCAACCACGTTGATATCAAAGTCCTATGACCGAACCGACGAGTGAACTGTTCGACAACGCGTACAAGGGCGAGATGCCCGAAATGAGCGGCGCGAAGCCGCCGTGGAGCATCGGTGAACCGCAGCCGGAGCTCGCCGCCCTCATCGAGCAGGGCAAGTTCCACGGCGATGTGCTCGACGCCGGCTGTGGCGAAGCCGCGATCGCGATCCACCTCGCGGAGCGGGGCGTCACCACGGTCGGCCTCGATCAGTCGCCGACCGCGATCGAACTGGCCAAACAGGAGGCTGCCAAGCGCGGACTGACCAACGCCACCTTCGAGGTCGCCGACATCAGCGACTTCGGGGGCTACGACGGCCGGTTCGGGACCATCGTCGACTCGACGTTGTTCCACTCCATGCCCGTCGAACTGCGCGAGGGATACCAGCGCTCGATCGTGCGGGCCGCCGCCCCCGGTGCGTCGTACTTCGTGCTGGTGTTCGACAGGGCGGGGATGCCCAACGGGCCGGCCAACCCTGTCACCGAGGACGAGTTGCGCGACGTCGTCTCCAAGTACTGGACCATCGACGAGATCAGGCCGGCGCGCATCCACGGCGTCTTCCCGGAGGGCTTCGAGGAGTTCTTCCCGGCGCTCGACATCCGGGACGAGCCGAAAGGCCGCCGATCGGTGCCCGCGTGGCTGTTGAGCGCGCACCTTCCCGACTGATTCGGCGAGTCGCGACCCACTCGCCGCCGCGGCGCCGTCCATGAGGCAGGATGAGGGGGATCTCAGCGAAGACCCGTAAGGAGTCGGATGGCGGACCCCAATGTCGCCGGTCAGGCGGCTCCGGACTCGACCAGTCCCAACGGCGCCGCGTCAGGATCCATCCGTCCCATGTACAGCAGGGTGCTGCTCAAGCTGGGCGGTGAGATGTTCGGCGGTGGGGAAGTGGGCCTCGACCCGGACGTCGTACACCTCGTCGCGCGCCAGATCGCCGAAGTCGTCCGCAGCGGCGTGCAGGTCGCCGTGGTCATCGGCGGGGGCAACTTCTTCCGCGGCGCGCAGTTGCAGCAGCGCGGTATGGAGCGCACCCGCAGCGACTACATGGGCATGCTCGGAACCGTGATGAACAGCCTGGCGCTGCAGGACTTCCTGGAGAAGGAAGGCATCGCGACGCGGGTGCAGACCGCCATCACCATGGGCCAGGTCGCCGAGCCGTACATCCCGCTACGGGCCGTGCGGCACCTCGAGAAGGGCCGCGTCGTGATCTTCGGGGCAG